>CAUREJ010000009.1:0-56254 GCA_963523735.1 uncultured Capnocytophaga sp. | reverse complement strand
TGGTACGCACCGAGCTACTGACCACCTACCCCACCCTGCGCACTACTTTGGCAAAACTCAACAACCTCATTGATGATGCCACAATGGCGCACCTCAACTTCTTAGTAGAAACTGAAAGAAAACGACCTGAAGAAGTTGCTAAGAACTATCTGCTACAAAAAGGACTTTTAGACCCACAACAATGATAACATTCACCCACATATACAAAAGCTATAATGGCAAGGAAATCATCTCCGACTTCAACCTTACTATTGAAAGCGGTACTTTCCTCACTATCATAGGCACTTCAGGCTCTGGTAAAACTACTGTGCTAAAAATGATAAACGGACTGGTATTGCCTGACAAGGGCGAAATACATATTAACAGCAAGAACATTTTAGCCGAAAACCTCATAGCCCTACGCCGCAATATAGGCTATGTAATTCAAGGAAATATTCTCTTCCCTCACCTTACCGTTGCCGAGAATATCGCTTATGTACTCCACCTAAAAAAGTACTCAAAAACCGATATAGCGCGCATTGTAACCGAAAAACTACAACAGGTAAACCTTCCCCCCGAAATCGCTAACCGCTTCCCTCATCAGCTTTCGGGCGGACAGCAGCAGCGGGTGGGGATTGCAAGAGCCTTAGCTGCTAATCCTAATATCATACTAATGGACGAGCCATTTGGAGCGTTAGACAGCATCACCCGCAAGCAGCTACAGCGCGAGCTCAAAGCGCTACATCGGCAAACAGGGGCTACTATCGTATTTGTTACTCACGACATCACCGAAGCTCTCACTCTCGGCACCAAAGTATTAGTGTTAGACAAAGGTATTATACAGCAATACGACACCCCCGAAATGATAAAACAACACCCTGCCAATGAGTTTGTTCAGCAATTGGCAAATTAGCAAATTACAAAGATGAAAGCAATCGTTATTTACAAAGCAGGCGATGCCCACCAATTACAAGTAGAAGAACGCCCTATCCCAGCACTCAAAGAGGGGTGGACGTTAGTAAAAGTAAAAGGCTTCGGTATCAACCGTTCTGAGATTTTTACACGGCAAGGGCATTCCCCCTCAGTTGTATTCCCACGTATTTTAGGCATTGAGTGTGTAGGGGTAGTGGAAGCTACTACCAGTCCTACTTTGCAAAAAGGGCAGACTGTTGTTTCGCTAATGGGTGAAATGGGCAGGGCTTTTGACGGTAGTTATGCCGAGTATACCCTCTTGCCCAACGGACAAGTATACCCCATAACCACCACATTGAGTTGGGCGGAACTTGCTGCCGTACCCGAAACCTATTACACGGCTTTTGGTTCTATGCAAAACTTGCAACTAAAACCTACCGATACCGTACTAGTGCGTGCTGCTGCCAGTGGGGTAGGCATTGCTTTTTTACGATTGGTAAAAGCTCAATACCCCACGCTGAGGGTAGTAGGCTCTATCAGAAGTAATAACACTGAGAAAGCTGCTGTACTCTTGGGGTTGGGTTACGATGCTATTATCGCCGATAATGATAACGTTTTGGCTACCGAGGAGTGTTTTGACAAAATATTAGAGTTAGTGGGACCTGCGAGTATTAAGGATTCATTTGCCCATATAAAAGAATATGGCATCATCTGTGCTACAGGACTTTTAGGCGGTAAGTGGTATTTAGAGAACTTTGACCCCACCCGCGACCTCCTGCACAATGCCTACCTTACCACCTTTTATTCAGGTAGTGTAAATGCCGAAAAGATAAGGGCTTTATTTGCCTACATCGAGCAGTACTACGTACCCATAGCCCCCGAAAAAGTATTTGCTTTAGAAGAAATAGTCGCTGCTCACCAATACGTTGAAAGCAGTGCAGGCTATGGGAAAGTTGTAGTGCGCATTTGAGGTCAAACGCACGATTTTTTATCTATACAGCTATTCTACACTTGTTCTATATTGTGGAGTCGCTATGAAGCCACTGTCGAGCCACTGTCGAGCCACTGTAGCTTCGGTATGTGTTCGGGTGAGGATTTAGATTTTAAGGGGCTGTAATAAGCAGCATATAATTCGAGGTAAAACTGCTGTTCTATCGGAAGGTGCCTTAAAAAATTGCACTTGGTGGTGGAGTTGCCTCTTAGCCTAAATTTGTTACTTATTACTTGTTAATTGTTAATTATTTTGTATTTTTGCACCAATAAAAAGATTGTTTATGATAGACCCCACTATAATTACCCTCACTAAAGCTGCCCTCGACAACTGGCTAACAGGGCTTGGCCGTACGCCTTTAGCTAATAACCACATTGTGTTGCTACTATCGGAGGCTGATACTTGGCTTAAAAAAGACCTCAAACCGCTGATAACCCTTGCTAAACAACACAACAAGAAGCATCAAAAATCGGTTGCGGTAGTAAATAAAACTCTTGCTTTGGAGGCTTTGGAGGTGGAATTACACATAGCTCCTACCTTGCAGGAGGCTATAGACCTTATTGAATTGGACGAAATAGAACGCGACTTATGGAAATAACGACTTTAGGCTGCCATAGTGCCAGTCCGCGTGCCAATGCTCGCCCGTCGGCTCAGCTGCTGGAAATGCGCGGACATTTATTCTTGATTGACTGTGGTGAGGCTACCCAAATAGCCCTGCGCAATGCCAATGCTAAGTTTGCGCGCATTAAGCACATCTTTATTTCACACTTGCACGGCGACCATTTCTACGGGCTTTTTGGGCTTATATCTACCTTCCAGCTACTGGGGCGCGAAGCCGAGATGCACATCTACGGGCCTAAGGGCATTAAAGAGGCGGTGCTATTGGTGCTGAAATTAGGAGGGGCTTATACGCCTTTCCCTTTGTATTTTCACGAGCTAACAGGTAACACTTCGCAACTGCTGTACGAGGACGATAAAGTGACCGTGCATACTATCCCCCTACGGCATAGAGTGTACACCAATGGGTTTTTATTTCAGGAAAAAGTGGGGGAACGCCGCCTAAATACCGATGCTATAGAACAGTATCCTGAAATACAAGTATGTGACTATCAGAATATTAAAAACGGTAAAGACATAAGATTAGAGAATGGCACTACCATACCCAATGCTGAACTCACCTTTGAGCCTCACCGCCCACAAAGCTACGCTTATTGCAGTGATACCTTGTACTTTGAGGAATTGGCGGACAGCATACAAGGGACAAGGGTAGTGTATCACGAATCGACATTTTTGCAAGCCAATGAAGAGTTGGCAGCCAAGACGATGCACTCCACCGCCTACCAAGCAGGACTTACTGCCCGCCAAGCAGGTGCCGAAGCCCTTATATTAGGACACTATTCATCGCGCTATTCGGATGTAAATCTGTACAAAGAAGAAGCGGAACAAGTGTTTAAAAATGTATTTTTAGCCGAAGATGGCAAGAAGTTTGTATTCAATTAGACTATAATTTATGGACGTTTTTAACCTTTCTGTAGCTCCGATACCACAGCTGCGCATTGCTTTTATTGGCGTGGGTGTACGCGGTATTGAAGCTGTAAAACGCTACATACACTTAGATACCCAGATAATAGCTATTGCCGAAGTAGACCCCGAAGCAGTTGCTAAAGCTAAAAGTATTACCGAAGGGCTACAACCCGCGCCTGCTTTCTATACCGAACCCAACGACTGGCGCAAACTGTGTGAACGCCCTGACATAGACCTGCTGTATATATCTACTCCTTGGGAGCTACACGCCCCAATGGCTATCTACGGTATGGAATGCGGTAAGCACGTGGCTATTGAAGTACCTTTGGCAATGACCGTTGCCGACTGCCAGCGCATAGTGCGCACTGCCCAAACTACCGGCAAACACTGTATGATGTTAGAAAACGTGTGCTATGACCGCTTTGAACTGATGTGTATTGAATTGGTAAAACAAGGTAAATTAGGCGAGATAGTACACGCCGAAGGGGCTTATATTCACGACCTGCGTCACCTGAACTTTCGTCAGACGGAACGCGATGCCGAACGCGGCAAATGGCGCATAGCTTATAGCAAGAACTTTGAGGGTAACCCCTACCCTACTCACGGGCTTGCGCCTATCTGTAGGGCATTGGACATTCTGCGTACCGACCGCTTGGAACGACTTGTTTCGATGTCGTCGGCAGCAGTAGGGATGCGGCAATACGCCGAGAGTCATTTTGGTAAAACCTCAGCCGAAGCTCAAGCGCAATACACCGGCGATATGAACATCACCCTACTGCAAACAGCCAAAGGCAAAACCATAATATTACAACACGATGTAACGAACCCGCGTCCCTACTCGCGTATCTTTATGCTTAGCGGTACTAAGGGCTTTGTGCAGAAATACCCTACCCCTCAGCTTTATTTTGACGATAGGGAGGAAAAACTGCTTACCCCTGAAGAGATTGAAGCTTATTTAGACGAACACGAACACCCTTACTACCGTGAAACAGCTCACTTACGCACCCTACTACCCGACCAAAAACCTATGGATATTGTAATGGACTACCGCTTGGTATACTGCCTAAAGAACGGTTTGCCGTTAGACCAAAATGTATATGACGGCGCTTTATGGTCGTGCATAACCGAGCTTACCCAACAATCAATAGCGGGAGGAAATTGTGTGGTAATGGTACCAGAATTTTAAAATTCAAAAAATAATTACTACTTTTGCCGCAAACTAATGTTTAATAACTAATGACTAAAAATAACTGATATATGAAATTCAATGAGTATAAACACTTAGACCTTACTAAGGTAGCTGAGGAAATATTGGCTTTTTGGAAAGCCTCGAATATCTTTGAACAGAGTATCACCTCACGTGAGGGCGCTGCTCCTTTTGTGTTTTTTGAAGGACCTCCATCGGCTAATGGGGTACCTGGTATTCACCACGTAATGGCACGTTCTATTAAAGATATTTTCTGTCGCTACAAAACTCAGAAAGGATTTCAAGTAAAACGCAAAGCGGGTTGGGATACCCACGGATTGCCCGTAGAATTAGGGGTGGAGAAAGAACTCGGCATCACCAAAGAAGATATAGGCAAAAAGATAAGCATAGAAGATTACAATAAGGCTTGTAAGGAAGCGGTGATGCGCTATACCGACATCTGGAACGACCTTACCGAGAAAATAGGCTACTGGGTGGATATGGAAGACCCTTACATCACCTACAAACCTAAGTATATGGAAAGCGTGTGGTGGCTTTTAAAACAACTTTATAACAAGCAGTTGCTGTACAAAGGCTATACTATTCAGCCGTACTCGCCTAAGGCAGGTACGGGCTTGTCGTCGCACGAATTGAACCAACCTGGCTGTTACCGCGATGTGAGTGATACTACGATTGTGGCGCAGTTCAGAGTAAAAGCACTATCGGCAGCGGCAGCCAAAGCCTTAGGTAACCCTACAGAGGCTATCCATATCCTCGCTTGGACGACCACCCCTTGGACGTTGCCTTCTAATACTGCATTGGCAGTAGGTAAAGAGATTGACTACGTACTGGTAAAAACCTTTAATCAATACACTTTTGAGCCGATTACCATCATCATCGGCAAACCGCTTTTGGCAAAACAATTCGGCAAAAAGTTCGTAGAGGGCGATGCTGCTACCTTAGCGGCTTATACCCCCGAAAGCAAGACGATTCCTTATCAAATCATTGGCGAATGCAAAGGTGCTGACCTTGTGGGCACTGCTTACGAGCAGTTAGTAGCTTGGTGTACGCCTGCCGAAAACCCTACAGAGGCTTTCCGCGTGATTGCAGGCGACTTTGTTACTACCGATGACGGTACCGGTATCGTGCATATAGCTCCTACCTTTGGTGCTGACGACGCTCGTGCAGCAAAAGCCTACGGCGTACCCCCAATGTTGGTAAAAGATGCTGATGGCAACCTTATCCCATTAGTAGACCTACAAGGGAAATTTATTGAAGGACACAACATACCTGAGGCGTTTGCCGGTAAATACATCAAAAATGAGTATTACGATGCAGGACAAGCGCCTGAACGTTCGTGGGATGTGAGCTTGGCAATTCTCCTCAAAGAAGAAAACAAAGCTTTCAAAGTAGAAAAATACGTACACAGCTACCCACACTGCTGGCGCACTGATAAACCTGTGTTGTACTACCCGCTCGACTCGTGGTTTATAAAAGTTACTGACTTCAAAGAGCGTATGTCGGAACTAAACGATACTATTAACTGGAAACCTAAAGCTACCGGTGAAGGGCGTTTTGGCAACTGGCTTAAAAATGCCAACGACTGGAACCTATCGCGTTCGCGTTATTGGGGTATTCCGCTACCTATTTGGCGTACGGCAGATAAGCAAGAGGAAGTCTGTATAGGTTCGGTAGAAGAACTAAAAGCTGAAATACAAAAAGCCATAGCTGCGGGCGTGATGACAGCCGACCCTTATAAAGACTTTGTAGTGGGCGACAACTCCGAAAGCAATTACAACAAGGTAGATTTACACAAAAATATCGTAGATAACATTGTATTGGTATCACCTTCGGGCAAACCGATGGAGCGCGAAACCGACCTTATAGACGTGTGGTTCGACTCTGGGGCTATGCCTTATGCACAATGGCACTATCCTTTTGAAAACAAAGACTATATAGAAAAACACACCGCCTACCCTGCCGACTTTATTGCGGAGGGAGTAGACCAAACACGCGGTTGGTTCTATACACTACACGCCATTGGCACTTCGGTTTTTGACAGTGTGGCGTACAAAAACGTAGTGTCTAACGGTTTGGTATTGGACAAGAACGGACAAAAGATGTCGAAACGCTTGGGCAATGCAGTAGACCCTTTCACTACCATAGCAGAGTACGGCGCCGATGCCACTCGCTGGTATATGATTTCTAACGCTAACCCTTGGGATAACCTCAAATTCGACTTGGAAGGGGTAGCTGAGGTGCGTCGTAAGTTCTTTGGCACGCTATACAACACTTATTCGTTCTTTGCGCTCTATGCCAATACTGATAGCTTTACATACTCCGAAGCCGATATACTACTGGCAGAACGCCCTGAAATAGACCGCTGGATACTTTCGGAACTCAATACCCTTATCAAAGAAGTAGATGCCCTGTATGCCGATTACGAGCCTACCCGTGCTACGCGTGCTATCTCGGATTTTGTACAGGAGAACCTCAGCAACTGGTACGTGCGTTTGTCACGCCGCCGTTTCTGGAAAGGTGAATACGAAGCCGACAAGATTGCGGCTTACCAAACACTTTATACCTGCCTTATAACCATTGCCAAACTGATGGCTCCTGTAGCACCTTTCTATGCCGACCGCCTTTACAAAGACTTGGTGAGCGTTACCGGTAAAGAAAGCAATGAGAGTGTACACCTTACCGATTTCCCTGTGGCTAATGAAAGCTATATCGATAAGCCTCTTGAAAGCAAGATGCAGAAAGCGCAGACTATTTCGTCCTTAGTACTTTCTTTGCGCAAGAAAGAAAGTATCAAGGTGCGTCAGCCGCTGCAAAAGATTATGATACCGATAGCTAACGACACTGAACGTGCTGAAATAGAGGCGGTAGCAAGCCTTATCAAACACGAGGTGAATGTAAAAGAAATAGAACTCTTGGAAGATGCTTCGGGTATATTGGTAAAACAAATTAAACCGAACTTCAAGACTTTGGGTCCTAAGTTTGGCAAGGATATGAAAGCTATTGCCGCTGCAGTACAAGAATTTGGACAAGCGGAAATAGCAGCGTTTGAAAAAGCACAAACGTACAGCTTGCAACTGCCCGATAAAACGGTTACTTTGAGCTTAGATGATGTAGAAATCAGTACCCAAGATATAGAAGGTTGGCTAGTGGCTACCGCTGGCAGTCTGTTAGTAGCCTTAGATATTCACATCACCCCTGAACTGCGTCAAGAGGGTATAGCTCGTGAGTTGGTGAACCGCATTCAGAATATCCGCAAGGACAATGATTACGACATCACCGACCGCATACAGATACGCCTCCAAGCACACCCTGCCCTACAAGCAGCGGTTACTGCCAACGAAGCCTATATCAAGAACGAAACCCTTACCGACAGCATCAGTTTTATGGATAGCCTGCCAGAGGGTGAAGAAATAGCATTTGATGAAGTAAGGACGAGAATAGTGGTTAGCAGGTCATAGTGCAAGCCGTACAGGCGATAAAAATAACTTTGCCAAAGGTACAAGCTATATAGGCTGAAACCTTTGGCAAAGTTTTAAAACTAAAAACAAGAGACGAGATGAATACCATTGTATTAAAAAATCAGTTAGATTTTCAGCAATATCAATTAGCAGTAAAAGCCTTAGCTAATATAGGAATAGAAGTAGCTGATATAGAAGATCCTTTTGAAGTAACACAAGGGGATATTCTTAGCATAGAACGCGCTCGTGAAGACATCAAGCACGGAAGAGTATATGAAAATGAAGAGGTTTTTAAGGAAGTGAGAACATATTATGAAAGTTTTTTGGACAGAAGGAGCTAAATTTGAGCTAAAACAAACTTTAATGTATTGGACAGTGCATAATATGTCCGACACTTATTCTAAAAAGATTGAAGAAGAAACTCTTAAAATAACAAAAGAAATAGTTACCTCTCCTTATTTTTTAGCAAACTATGTAAATAGTATCAATGCTTACAAGAGAGTCTTCTTTAAAAGTAGGTTCATTTTGTATTATCAAGTAGATGAAGAAAATGGAACTATCTATATTTTACACTTCCGCAGCAGCTATCAAAAACCTTTGTAAACTAAACAGGTCATAGTGCGAGCCGCACAGGCGATAAAAAAACTTTGCCAAAGGTTTCAGCTATATAGGCTGAAACCTTTGGCAAAGTTTTTTGTTTTGGTGTGTAAATGTTTTTTTTGTACATTTGCCTCTGTTTAAATGCTACTTAAATCTATATCCTATGGAAAAATTAACTAAAATGATTTGTTTGTTGGTGTTGGGCTGGTGTATAGGTGGTTATGCGCAAGGGGAAGCTGCTGGCAATGATTGGACTAAAATGGGCTTAAAAGGCAAGGTGAAATCGGTAGAGACGCGGTTTTATTTTGCTGTGGAGAAAGATGGGGTCATTAGTAAAGGAGATCCTTTTTCGATGGGGTTTTATTCTCCTGAGCGAATAGAAAAATTTTATCTGATGCAGAAAATGGGTGCGAATGCTTTTTTTCTTACTTTTTTAGTGGATATTGTACCTTCGGTGTTTACTTATAACCAAAATGGGAGATTGGTAGAAAAAAGGCTGTTTGACACTACTCTTCACCGAAAAATAGTATATACTTACGATGCAAAAAATCATCTGATAGATAAATCGACTTTTGTGCGCGACCTATTGGCTGTAAAAGATACTTATAAATACAAAGCTAATGGACAAAAAGAGGAGGATTTGCTGAACCAATTGGGGGGCGAAGGGGGTGTAACTTGTAAGTATATATACGATGCTGATGAGCGGCTTATTGAATGTAATTATATAGATGTTGATGGCTTTCCAAGTGCTAAGGAAACGTATACCTATAAAAACAAGCTGCTTGTGGGCAAGGATACTTACCGAAATGGTGTATTAAGTGTGCGCGCTTTTTATGAGTATGATGGGGAAAACTTATTGATAGGTTCGCTATTTAAGGAAGAAGGGAGTATAATATGGGATTCTAAATTCACTTATGATGAGGGGAATAGACTGAAAGAGGAGTATATTGAGATAAATGCCAATAAAAACAATGGTTTTCGGAATAAATTTTCGGCTGATGGTAGGGTGATTGAGCACTTGACTTTATCATCTGACAAGGTTAGTACTTATGTTTATACGAATGATAAACAGGGTAATTGGATTAAGATGATTGATTACGAAAATGGGGTTCCTATGCTTTATGTAGAGCGGAATATAGAGTATTTTAGGTAGGGGGCAGGAGTTAGGGGGTATAAAAAAGGCTGGTAGGCGTGATGTTTACCAGCCTTTTTTAGGTAAGAGAGAATCGATAATTAAGGTTTCGGGTTTTAAGCAGGGTAAGGGGATATGGAGAAAAGTTGTTTTTCTGTCTTTTTGCCCCAAAACAGAAAAATATGCTATTTTGGGGCGGTTTGGCAGAAGCGGAAGGTTCGTTTACAAGGGGCTTATCCTTCGCTCATAGTTCGCTCATAGTTCGCTTAACCTTCGCTGAAAGGTCGAATAGAAAAATTTTCTGTTGGGGTATGTTGTATTTTCGCTCATAGTTCGTTACATACTCAGCTGCGCGAGCTCGCTGTGACATACTCACGGCGTTCGCATTTAAAAGCCTAACCCCCGTTGAGGCTGTCTAAAAAGTTTTGTTTTGTGAGGGCGAATTGCCATTCGCCCCTACAATGGAATCAAAAGTTATTGATTATTAGTCTAATCATTTTACTAAAGTCTTGGGCTTTTTCAAAATGTGAGATGCAATCATACTTTTGAAGACTTTTTAGACAACCTCCAATCCTCAAAAGTGACTTTTTAAAGAGAAAATATCTAATATTTCCTACTATTTTTTATGGTTTATTAATAAAGTATAAACCTATTATCTTAAATGCGAATGCCGTGGGAATCGTTTTTTTGTTTTGGTGTGTAAATGTTTTTTTTTGTACATTTGCGTCTGTTTGAATGCTATTTAAATCTATATCCTATGGAAAAATTAACTAAAATCATTTGTTTGCTACTGTTAGGTTGGTGTATAGGTGCTTATGCGCAAGGGGAAGTTATCAGTACTAATTGGGCTGCAATGGGACTAAAAGGGAAAGTAAAATCGGTAGAGACATTGCTTTACTTTGCCGTGGAAAAAGACGGGGTTATTAGTAAAGGGGATCCTTTTTCAAGAGGGATTTATCCTCCGGAGAAGATAGAAGTAAACAGTGTGCTAAAAAAGATAGGGCGTAAGGCTTACTTTATTGATTTTTTGACTAAGATTACACCATCGGTAGTGATATTTAACGAGAAGGGTTGGGTAATAGAAAAACGGTTATTTGACACTGTTTTTCATCGAAAAATAGTACATACTTACAATGCGGAAAATAAGTTGAGCGGTGAATTGGTTTATGTGCGTGATTTGTTGGCTATTAAAGACTCGTACAAATACAATAACAAAGGACAATTAGAGGAAGAGATACTAGGAGAGGAGAAGGAGGCTAGCGAAAGGGCTATCTGTAAGCACCTCTATACGGTAGATGGGCAACCTATAGAAAATATTACTACAAATGGCGATGGAATACCAAAGGCTAAGGAGGTATTTACCTACAAAGACAAACGGCTTGTGGGGATAGACTTTTACCGAAGTGGGGAAGTTACCTCCAGAGCCTCGTACCAATATGGAGATGAAGGGCAGCTTGTGGGGTGTGTTTTCCAAATGGTTCCTGAGGGGTGGATATGGGATTCTAAATTTACTTATGATGAGAAAGGACACCTGAAAGAGGAATACTTGATTATAAACGGCAATAAGAATAATGGATATTTTAACAAATTTGCGCCTGATGGGCGTATGCTGGAGCATTTGACACTTTCGTTAAACTATCTGTGCAAATATGAATATACGGATGACAAACAAGGTAATTGGGTGAAAATGATTACTTATGAGCAAGGGGTACCGGTGCTGTATGTGGAGCGAAAAATAGAGTACTTTTAATTTTTCGGCCAAAAAATATTTGTGATTAACGAAAAATATGTACCTTTGCAGTGTGATATTAGAATACATCATTACGACAAGCCTTATTTTGAAGTACTATGAACCTACCAAGATATGATATAAGAATAGGCAGAACAAAGCGCAGTTATGAATTTACTAGTACAGGAATAAAAGGAAGTGTAGAGAAAATGGTTTCTTTTCAGGAAACAAATATAGAAAATCTGTACAATTTAGGTTTTGGTGATAAAGACCCTATTACAGGAGAAATTGATGATAAAATAGTAACTAACAATGGTGATACTGAAATGGTATTATCGACAATAGTTGGTATTGTTTTTGCCTTTACACAAAACTTTCCAAATGTATGGGTTTATGCTGAAGGAAGCACTCCTGCAAGAACGAGATTATATCAGATAAATATTTTAAAATATTTTGATGAGCTTGAAAGAAACTTTCATTTGTTATGTCTTTTAGATGGAGAATGGGAAGAGTTTCGTCCTAATATCAATTACGATGCTTTTGTCGTAAAAAGAAAAACAAATATGTTATGAGTACCCATAAAAAACAAATACAAAATCTGCCTAAGGCAGAAAAGCCTTTAGAAGTAACGCCCTATTACGTTATAACAAAAGTAGACCCTGCGATTGACAAATACGCAGAAGCTCCTTTTTTCAAGGAAAAATTAGCACGTGCTAATGAACGATTGGCTAAAGTGGGATTCCCTCCGCTGATGACTAATAACTAATGACGAACAAACTAAATGAAACTTTTCTATTCTAAGATACTCCTTTTTGGTGAGTATGGTATTATTAAGAACTCGAAGGGATTGGCGATTCCGTATAACTTTTATAAGGGAACGCTAAAGATGCTTGCTGAGGTGGAGGCGAGTAAGGAGGAGGCTGCTAAGCAATCGAACGAGGCTTTGCGGGCTTTTGCGACACACTTACAGACGATTTCGGAGGGTGAGGAGGCTATTGCTCATTTTGACCTTGAAAGACTGAACGCTGATATTGCTGGGGGTATGTACTTTGACAGTAGTATTCCGCAGGGATATGGCGTGGGTAGCAGTGGTGCCTTAGTGGCGGCTATTTACAGTGAGTATGCTATTGATCCGATTGATGCGATGGAAGACCTTACTCGTGAGAAACTGCTGCAACTGAAGGCTATCTTTGGGCGTATGGAGTCGTTTTTCCACGGTACTTCATCGGGCTTAGACCCTTTGAACAGTTACCTTAGTTTGCCTATCCTTATCAACTCACAGGACAATATTGAGCCGACGGGTATCCCTATGCAGACGCCTAATGGCAAGGGGGCGGTGTTCCTCTTGGACAGTGGTATCATAGGTGAAACTGCCCCTATGGTGCGTATCTTTATGGAAAATATGAAGAATGAGGCGTTCCAGAAGATGCTTAAAGAGGAGTTCATCAGGTATACGGATGCTTGTATTGATGACTTTTTGAAAGGTAGATTTAAATCGTTATTTGGGAATATTAAAATTTTATCGGGCATAGTGCTTAATCATTTTAAACCTATGATTCCTCAGGAGTTTCACACTTTGTGGAAACAGGGTATTGATACGGGTGATTATTTCCTTAAACTGTGCGGTTCGGGCGGTGGTGGCTACATCTTGGGCTTTACTGAGGACTTGGAGAAAGCCAAGCGTAGCTTGCACAACCATAAATTAGAAGTAGTATATCAATTTTAAAAACTTTTATAGAGGCGTTACGTGTGTTGCGCCTTTTTCTTATTTGCAATGAGTGACACTATCAAACACGAATGCGGCATTGCGCTTATCCGCTTGCTAAAACCCTTGGAGTATTACAAGGAGAAATATGGTTCTGGTTTTTACGGAATCAATAAGATGTATTTGATGCTGGAAAAGCAACATAACCGCGGACAAGATGGTGCGGGGGTGGCGAGCATTAAACTGGATATGCTGCCTGGTGAACGCTACATAAGCCGTATACGCTCCAACGAGGCTCAACCGGTACAGGATATTTTTACGCGTATCAACGCGCGTATTAATGAGGGTTTTAAGGCTAATCCTGCCTTAAAAGATGATATTGCGCTGCAAAAGAAAGAGTTGCCTTACATTGGCGAGGTGCTGATGGGACACGTGCGCTATGGTACTTTTGGAAAAAATAGCATTGAGAATGTGCATCCTTTTTTGCGTGAAAACAACTGGATGTACCGCAACCTTATTATGGCGGGAAACTTTAATATGACGAATGTTAACGAGCTGTTCCAAAACCTTGTACGCCTTGGACAACACCCTAAAGACAAGACTGATACGGTGATTGTTATGGAGGGGGTTGGTCACTTTTTAGACGATGAAGTGGAGGAATTATACCGCAAACTGAAAGAGGAGGGGTTTAGCAAGAAAGATGCTTCGCCTTTTATTGCTGAACGTTTGGATATTGAACGTATTTTGAAACGTGCTTCTAAAAACTGGGACGGTGGTTACGCTATGGAGGGTATGATAGGCAATGGTGATGCTTTTGTACTGAGAGACCCTGCGGGGATACGTCCGGCGTTTTACTATCAGGATGAGGAGGTGGTGGTAGTGGCTTCGGAACGCCCTGCTATACAGACGGTTTTTAACGTGAAATACGAGAATGTGCGGGAGTTGCCTCCGGGGAATGCTATCATCATTAAGAAGAGTGGCGAAGTAACTATTAAAGAAATTCTTACTCCTACCATACGCAAGGCTTGTTCGTTTGAACGGATTTACTTTTCACGTGGTAGTGACCAAGATATTTACCGCGAACGCAAGATGTTGGGCAGACTGTTGTATCCGCGTGTAGCGGAGGCTATAGACTACAACTTAAAAGATACTGTTTTTGCTTATATCCCGAATACGGCTGAGACTTCGTATTTAGGACTTATAGAAGAGGCTGAACACCAATTAAATTTACGAAAAGCTGAACAGCTGGCTTTGGCTGACAGGAAGGATTTTGAATCTATCTTATCACAGAAAGTACGTACCGAAAAGGTGGCTATTAAGGATGTTAAATTGCGTACTTTTATCACCGAAGATAGTAGTCGCGATGATTTGGTGGCTCACGTGTACGATATTACTTATGGGTCGGTTCATAAAGGTGATAGCTTGGTGATTATTGATGATAGTATTGTACGAGGAACTACTCTTAAAAAGAGTATCCTGAGTATATTGAGCAGGTTAGAACCTAAGAAGATAGTGATTGTATCATCGGCTCCGCAAATACGTTATCCTGATTGTTATGGTATTGATATGGCTCGGTTGGAGGACTTGGTGGCTTTTCAAGCGGCTTTGGCATTACATCGTGAGCGGGGTACCTATCATATTGTGGAAGAGGTATACCATAAGTGCTTGACTCAGGTATCCCTAAGTGACGATAAGGTGGTAAATTACGTGAAAGAGGTATATGCGCCTTTTAGCGATGAGGAAATATCGGGCAAGATACGCGATTTGCTACTGCCTGAAGACTTTGCTTCGGAAGTGGAGGTGATTTTCCAAACGGTAGAAAATCTTCATCGTGCGTGCCCTGAAAACCTTGGGGATTGGTACTTTACAGGTAACTATCCTACTAATGGCGGTAACCGTGTGGTAAATAGGGCTTTTATTAACTTTTATGAAGGAAATAAAGAAAGGGCGTATTAACGCTCTTAAACAAATTAACCTATAAAAAAAGAGCTGCTCCAATTAAAGGGGTAGCTCTTTTTTTATGCGCTGTAACGCTTCGGCTACATCACTATGGGTTACGGTTTTATCTTTAAAATAAGCTGTTAGAAGTTCCTTTTCCTTCTCGTTAGCACCTAATTGGTTAAAGATATTATTGAGGTGCATCTTCATATGTCCTTTTTGGATACCCAAGCTAATAAGTGAACTTACTGCCGAGAAGTTCTGAGCAAGCCCTACACAAGCTACTATCTGCATTAGTTCACGAGCATTAGGGTTTTCAAGTATCTGGAGGGCTGTTTTGGCTAACGGGTGTAGAGAGGTAAGTCCGCCAACAGTACCCAATGCTAAAGGCAACTGCAAGGCAAAGTGAAAGGTATTACCCTCAACCCAAGCAGTAGATAAGCTGCGGTATTGCCCTGAACGAGCCGCATAGGCGTGAGCTCCTGCCTCGATAGCTCGGAAATCATTACCGGTGGCAAGAATTACGGAGTCGATACCGTTCATTATACCTTTGTTATGAGTAGTAGCTCGGTATACATCGGCATTGGCTATGGAAAGGGCTTGTACAAACTTTTGGGCAGCAACCTCTCCTTGCAAATTGTTTATGTGCAAATCGGCTATAGAACACTGCACTTCTGCCCTTACCAAGCAGTTAGGCACATAGTTAGAGAGGATAGACATCACAACTTCATATTGCCCTTGTATGACAGGGTCATTATCGGCTTCAGTCTTAAAGGTTTGCGCAAAAGACTCTAAGCAAGAATTGATAAAATTAGCCCCCATAGCATCTAAGGTTTCAAAAGTGGCGGCTAATTGGTAGTAATGCTCTAAGGCGTCAGTTTTATCTACCAATGTAAGAGAAGAAACACCTCCGCCGCGTTTTTCCATATTAGCAGTAATGGGCTGTGCTTGACTAAGCATCAAAGGACGAACACGAGTAAAAAAGGCTTCTAAATGAGTTTTATCGCCATAAAAGAAGAAGTGTACGTGTCCTGTTTTCTCAGTAGAAAGCACTTCGGCTTTAAAGCCCCCTCTACTCTGCCAAAACTTAGCAGCCCTACTGGCAGCAGCCACTACCGAACTTTCTTCAACAACCATAGGCACCGTATAGGTACGCCCATTGATAAGAAAGTTAGGAGCTACGGCAAAAGGTAGGTAATAATTAGATACTGTATTCTCAATAAACTCATCGTGTAGTTTTTGGAGGGCAGCATCGGTATTGTGGTACTTTTCAAAGAAAGAGGAAGCGTTTTCGGTATTAGGAAAATAAGTATTACAAAGCCACTCTATTTTCTGAGCTTTAGTTAGTTTAGAAAATCCATCTATTTGTTTCATAAAATTGATATTTTTAGCTTGCTTATTCGTGAGTAATTATTGAGGGCAAAGATAGTAATAATTTATGAGATAAACACAAAAAAGAATGAGTAGCAACTGATAAGTATTTTCTATTACTTATCAGCTGCCACCCAAACTTACAATAACCAATGTGTAAAAGCAAAAATTTCCTTACTTTAGTTTTTTAAAGCTTCTCCTGCTATTTTACTCCAACCAGGATTTTGGTATATTACAGAACCATTAAGGTCAGACTCGTTAGGAGAGGTTAAGCGGAAAGCATCCATAGGGATAGGGCTTAGGTAGTGAGCGTCATTCCATTTATAACCATCGTAATATAGGTTATTCACCTTATTGCGTTGGTAAGGACGCAAATAAACACTATTAGCCTGTGGATTAACGTTACCATCAGTAGCATCGCTTACCACTAATTTTGAACTTCCATCTTGCTTCTTATACCACTCTTTCATAGGCCCCCATATTTTAAATCCTTCAATAATGTAAGGGGTAGTTTTCATTTGGTCTAACGCACGCCAACGTTTAAGGTCAGCCCAACGCATACCTTCGGCTATAAACTCACAACGGCGTTCACGACGAATGTTATAAAGAGTAGCATCTACTAAGCTTCCTGCTGAATAAGCTCCCCAGTCACCAAGTTTTTCTTTTTCCATATCAGTATGGTTAATAGTCTTTTGGTAATCGGTATCTACCCCAGCACGACGACGTAGTGCTTGCCAATAACTTATTGACGAACCATCTAAACTTCCATCAAGTACGTAGTTAGCTTCCATATAGTTTAGCAAAGCTTCTGCTCCGCGAAATACCAATGAGCCTGTTACACCCTTATGGTGGGTAGTTGCATCATTTTCAGAGTAGTTCAAGCCTTTCTTCACCCTATAACCAGTAGTAGCACGAGTTTCACCAGGGTTAAGTATTTCAGGTACAGGAGCTTTCACAGGCGTTCCTTCGTGGTAGAAAAGAGTATCTCCATCTATTTTAGTAAAGATACGTAGGCGGTCATCACGTTTTTCAATAGTACTAGTAAGGGTATTATCTCCTAAGTAACCTGAAGCACTATCATAAATAGGAAGACCATTTTTCATTAGGTATGAATCTACCAAACCTTTGGTATAACCTGAACCTCCACCATTACGTCCTAACTCCATTTGTATATTGTGAGTTTGCTCTGTTTTTGAATACTTTCTCCAGAAAATCACTTCTTTATAAGCTTCCATATTATCATCGGCAAACATCATAAAGTAAGGATTCTTACTAGCCATATTAGCATCTCTGGCAACACGAACTCCTGTATTGTTAGTCAAATTACTTACCATCTTATCTGCTACAACTTTAGCAGATGCTTTAGCTTCAGTTAAGAAAAACCTAATTTCATCATCTATATTGATGCTAAAAGAGCTCAAATAGCTAGCTTGTGCACCAGGCCAGCCGCTACCTCCAGGTACTTGAGCAGTCCCCTTGTGGTATTTTAGCCAAGTACCTTCGTACAATGCTACACGTGATTTTAGTAGGTAAGCAGCATCTTTACTAATACGGTTCTTACCGTTAGGAGTGCTTTCACTCAAAAGAGCAATAGCCTTATCAAGGTCAGAAAGTATAAAGCGAGCTACTTCGTTCTGAGGGCGGCGTTTGCTTTGCTCAGTAAGAACCGCTTTTTCATCGGGTAACACTTCGGTAATAATAGGAAAGTCACCAAAGTTTTGTAACTTGTTAAAGTAGGTAAAAGCACGTAGTGTATACATTTCACCTATGTATTGCTTAATATTAGCTGCATTACCTTGTATTTTGCCAGCTTCGTATTTAGGCAATACTTTCTCAAAAAAGTAGTTACACTGCCGTATCATATCAAAATCCCAGCCAGCTCCATCGGCACTTACACGCCATTCGCCAGGTAAAAAGCGTGCACTTGCACCAGGCGCAGCTTGGTTATCTGTAGCGTCATCATATTTGAAAATCGAAAGCCCATACTGACCAGGACTTATGGTCGAAAATCCTACACTAGGATATAAGTTGATAGCATAAGCTGCCAAATCTCCTTCGTTTTCAAAGAACGCTTCGGGGGTTACCTTGTCTAAAGGTTCTCTGTCTAAGAAATCATTACAAGAGCTTAGCAGAGCCCCTGCTGATAATGCTATATATTTTAAATATTTTTTCATCGTTTTACCAAATTATAAGGTTAGACTTAGCCCAAGTGCCCACGTTTTTGAAAGTGGATAGGTTTTAGATCCTTCTCCTCCATAGCCAATACCCAACATTTCTGGGTCATATAGCTTGCTAAGCTTTGTGAAAGTGAAAACATTTTCACCTGAGATATACACACGTAAGTTGCTAACTCCTATTCTTTGCAACACCTCTTGAGGAAGAGTATAACCTATCTGAATATTCTTCACCCTCATATAAGCTGCATTTTGTAGGTAGCGTGTTTGGGTATGTCGGTTTCTACCTGAACCCCAGTCAGGACGTGGATAGTAAGAATCTAAATTAAGCCCAAGAGGGTGATTAGGATCATTACGGAAATAGTCTAAGTGTTCTTTAAACACTACTGTTTGCCATTTTCCGCCGTTAGCACCCCAGAAGTATGAACCTCCTACTGCATAATCGCGCTTACCTACCCCTTGCAAGAAGATTTTGAAGTCAAATCCTTTGTAAGCAGCATCTAAAGTAATACCATAGTTATAACGAGGCGTTTGGTTACCTATGATTGAAAGGTCGCCGTGGTCTTCTAAAGTATTCTTACCTCCAGATATCTTACCATCGCCATTTAAGTCTTCATACATAATATCACCAGCACTCCAGTTACTACCTAACTGACTTTGGTTTGCCTTAGCCAAATGCGCATCCATTTCTTCTTGAGTTTTAGCTATACCCTTAGTGGTATATCCCCATATTTCACCATCATATCTACCTTCATACCAAGTGCCTAAGCTACCCGATGGGTTAGGGTATTTCAAAATTTTCTGACGAGAGTCGGCAAGAGTTAATCCTACACCATATTGGAAGTCTTCACCTATCTTATCACGCCAGTTTACTATCAACTCAAAACCTCTACTTTCCATATCGGCATTATTAGTTTTAGGCACAGCAGCTCCAAGTGTATGAGGCATTTCGCTTGCAGGTCCTATCATACCAATGGTAGTACGTACGAAATAGTCAAAATTCACATTCAAACGGTTGCGCAAGGCGGTAATATCAAGCCCCGCATTCCAAGAACGTACATTTTCCCAACCATAGCTACTACTAATAAGTCCAGGCATCCAAGCCACATTAGGCTTCTTATCTCCCAATATCCATTGACCTCCATTAGTAGCATAGCCCATAACAGTATATAATGGATACCAGTTTTTAGTGTTTTGGTTACCCAATTCACCCCAAGAACCTCTTAGCTTAAGAGTACTTACATAGTCGCGGTAAGGTTCCCAGAAATTTTCTTGTGCTACGTTCCAACCTGCTGAAAAAGAAGGGAAGAAACTCCAACGTTGGTCACGCAAGAAACGGCTGGTACCATCATAACGACCATTTATTTCCAAAAGATAACGCCCTTGATAGTCATAGTTCACACGTCCAAAGAAACCTGCTGTAGCCCAGTGGTTATAACCACCATTAGTAGTTTCCTTACCCGAAGCTGTGTTAAGGGTAGGCACTAATGAGTTAATAAGGTTTTGCTTATTGCCACTTAAACTTCTACTCTTCAACAATTCTGATTGAAAACCTGCCATAAACTTAAAGTTATGACCGCTTTCTAAATTTAAATGGTAATTAGAGAAAATGTTAGGGTTAATAAAATTTTCCTTAGAAGCCGACTCATACACCGATGAAGTTTCATTATCAACAATATAAGGCTGATTTTGTGCATCTTTAGCGTAAGTAGTCAAACGATCTTGATGATAAAACTCGTCATAAACGCGATAGTTAAACTCAGCGTGCAAATCCCAATTTTTAGTAAAGTTGTAGTTCAATGATAGTTGAGTGTACAACCAATCTTTTTCCGATTTCTTTCTACCACCATCGCGCAAATAAGGCACTTTACTTTCACGTGTAAAGTTTCCATTAGGATCTTTTAGTGGGATAATAGGCCAATAACGAATAATATCGTGGAAGAATACCGCATTGTGCCCTAAATAAGAAGGTGATTCGTAGTTCTGACGAATAAAGCGCACATTATAACCTACTGAAAGTTTGTCGTTAATCTTAGTATTAATTTTACCGCTTAGAGTATAACGGTCAAGATTCTCAGGTGCGTATTTAAAAAGTCCATCGCGGTTTAGGTAGTTAGTCGATAAATAATACTGACTCTTATCGGTACCACCATTTACACTAAGGTTATGCTCGTATGAGTAGTATGATTTTTTATAGTGTTCTTCTAACCAGTCGGTATTAGCAATAGGTAGTAAGTCGTGGTTATCCCACGCTTCCCATTTACCCGATGAGTTTTTGAACATCGCCTGACCTATTTTACCATCTTGGTAATCTTTTATTTGTTGTAATTTCCAATCTTGGAACTGTGTACCTCCTACATCGGCATCATTAAAGTAAGTAGCCCAAGAATAAGAATCAGCATTTTTAGGACGAATGATAGGTGAATCAGCACGCAAATTAGAACTGTAGTTTACGGTTACTTTGCCTGCTTTACCTTTTTTAGTAGTGATAAGGATAACTCCAAAAGGAGCTCGTGAACCATAGATAGAAGCAGCAGCAGCATCTTTTAATACTGAAACATTCTCAATATCGTTAGGGTTAAGAGCATTCATATCTGCTTCCATACCATCAATAAGCACTAACGGGCCTGAAGTAGAACCATCTCCAATAGTACCTGCTCCACGAATGTTAAAGCCTTTAGTAGCATCAAGCTGTCCTCCTGCTCCCGAGGTAGAAATGTTAAGACCTGGCACTAACCCTTGTAAGGCTTCTGTAACAGTAGCTACAGGGCGCGCTTCAATGGTTTTTGCATCAACTGACGAAACCGAACCTGTTAGGTTCACTTTCTTTTGTACTCCGAACCCAACTACTACCACTTCCGATAGTTGCTGAGTATCTTCTTTTAAGAGGACATTAACTGTAAAAGTCTTTCCTCCTCCACTAACCTTTTTGGTTTGGGTTGCAAAGCCAACGGAACTAAACTCAAGCACATCACCCGCTTTGGCTGTAAGCTCAAATTTCCCGTCCATATCTGTCGAGGTACCGTGAGTAGTACCTTTTACTATTACCGATACACTGGGTAGCGGTTGCTTCCCTTCATCGGTAACAGTACCTTTAACGGTGATAGTTTGTGCCATAAGAACTGAAAAACAGCCTCCTAACACAAACATCAAAATAGTTAAGAATTTTTCTTTCATAAGTCTGGTTTATTTAAAATGAAATTCCACCGCAAAGGTATGATGAACTTTTCAATGTTGCAAATATTTCCTTAACTATTTTTTTATTTTTAACATAACCCCTTTAAGAAAACTCTAACAAACTATTGCACAGCCCCATCCTTTCAGCTACACTACCTTTAAGAATAGTGTAAGGAATATGAAACAAATCGAGCTTATTTCGGAAGAAATTAAAAACCGACTCGCGTTCGTGGGGTTTGTCCCGCAAGTCGTCGGCTTGCCAAGGCACATCGGTAAAAGTAAGGAAGAGGTGGTGGTAACGGTGTGCAAGTGCCGCCTGCTCAATCAGAGGGTCGCAAGTACCGTAATACAGATAGGAGTAAATAACCAATTCTAACAGACAAGTATCGCAAAAAAGGTAACGATGCGCTTGGAGGGCAAGCGCATTTTCCTGCTGCACCTGTCCAATAGCTATAGGCAGCAAGTCATCGGGCGTACAAGTAAGCCGCTGTTCGTCCCATTTTTTCTGCAAATACGTGCGCATATACTCTTCCACCCACAGCGTGTGATGCTGGGCAGCAAGAGCTTTACTAAGGGTAGTTTTACCTGTACATTCAGGCCCCACAAAAGCTATGCGGAGTACTTCGCTGGGGTGTTGTCTAAGTTGCGTTTCCATTCAAGGTAACCCATAATGGCAATAATAGTGAATAATAAGTACTGAAAGGAAGTGAAGAGCATCCCTTTTTTGAGGTACAGCGGAACAGAAATTATATCGCCTACTATCCAGAAAAGCCAGTTTTCTATCTTCCGCTTAGCCATTAGCCACATCCCCACAAGGAAAATAGCGGTTGTAAACACATCAACGTATTCCGTAGGAAGGAAGTTATGAAAACCCAAAGAAATCCCTTCCATCGAGAAGTCGTTCTTGATATAAGGCTTTAGGTAGTAAACCCCCACTACAAAAAACAGACTAAAAGCACCAAGTCCTGCGCTCACTTTCCAATCACGAGCTGTAGTGCGTGAAATAGTAATCACATTGTTATGAGCATTCTGTGACCATAGTACCCAGCCATAGATGCTCATAATGGTATAATAAACATTAATAAGCATATCGCCCCACAGCACATAGTGCCACAGCAGGTACACAAACAAAGCAGTGCTAATAATCCCCGTAGGGTACACCCATATATTGCCTTTTTTAGCAAACCATACGCTGAGGAATCCAAAAAACACCCCAACAATTTCTATAAGCACCAAATGTGCCGCAACGCCATCATATTGGGCGAAAAGAAGTTTTAACAGCTCCATTGCTAATAGCTATCTAAAAAAACGGCACATAGTCGTGTCGGTCAGATTTCACTATTTTCACGTACATCAAACCGCGTTCTACCAATTCCAATGCTTCCTCTATCTCGGCAGTGAGTACGCTCATTACTTTAGCGTACTCACCGTACACTTGGGTACTAAGCGGATTTTCTTGCACTATAAGCCCCGAAGCACGCAACTTTTGGATAAAACGAATAATAGGCTGTTCAAAATCGTCCTGTAGCGGACTAAACGTAAGTTCTACAGATACTTTCATAAGGTTCAGCGGGGGTAAAAGTTAATAATATTCTATTTTGTAAACTGTTATGGACGGAATCTCAACATCTTTTGATACTTTGCGCACTACATTGCCTTGCCCATCGTAATTGTATTGGTAAACGGTATCAGGCAACTCGGCATCGTCGGTAAGAGGTTCGCTTTTCAAACTCATTTTAGTAACATTGCCGTATGTATCGCACGTAAAGGTAGTAACAATAGAGAAAGGATAATCACCAAAGCCTTCGTTTTCTGTTTTTTCAAGAAGATTAGCAGCATTGTAGAAGTAACGCAACTCAGTTTGGGGCTTTTCCTGTTCGTAAAAAGTCTCTTTTGCCAAAAGGTTTTGAGCGTTATAGAGCTTAACGGTATACTGGTTCGCATCTTTCTGTACCAAATTTTGCTCCACTACTTTCACGCCCTCAGGGGTCTTAGCAGTGGTGTAGCCCATTTTTGTTATCTCAGTTTTGATATAAGTATTGGTGAAGCTACTAAGATAGCCTTCAGGGGTATACTCATAGCGTTCAGTAGAAAGGAGATCACCCGCACCCGTATAACGCTTAATGGCAATAAGGCGGTTTTGGTTGTCGTACTGATACTCCGATGAGGTAGTAGGCTCACCGCCTTCTTCGTTGTAATCGGCGGTATGAATTATATTCCCTTGCTCGTTAAACTCGGTAATAGTAATAGGCTCGTACTCCTCAATAAGACCTCCTTGCACAGGATTGCCGTTAGCATCCTCTTCAAGGTAGTAGTTATATTCGGTAAGTTTCTTAACTTTACCTTGCAAGTGAAAGTCAGCCCAAGAGTGATGGACTACTAAGTCGTTCACCACAGCAGTTACAGCTTCCTGATTATTGTCATTGCGGTTGCTTTTGGGGGTTTCATTACAAGCGGCAAGGGCTGTAAGGATTAGAATAGTAAGTACTTTTTTCATTTCTAATAAGTTTTAAGCTAATTGTATTTGTTGATTATCAATTTTAGTTATTTGATTTTTTGAAACCCCAGCCAATTCTCCTAAAGCTTTTTGTGTAAGTTGTTGTTCCTTACGACTGTTCTTCACAGTTCTAGCCAACAATTCTAAACGAAATTCATTTTCGTACTCATCACGTTCTTTTGTGCCTATTTTACCGACACACATATCTTCCATTTCAGCTAAAGTATACATTTAACAATTGATAATTGATAATTAAAAAAAGCCTTAATTCAGTAGTGAATTAAGGCTTTCTTGTGCGGGTGAAGGGACTCGAACCCCCACGCCGTGAAGCACTAGATCCTAAGTCTAGCGTGTCTACCAATTTCACCACACCCGCAAGATGATGAACTCTCTCTTGATTGACGGTGCAAAGGTACAACTATTTTTATAACCTGCAAATTTTTTAAATACTTTTTTACAAAATATTTTCAAACCCTTTTATATCTTACTGATAATCATAAAAATAGAAAAATCCTTTTCACCTATACGCTACTTGTCACCCGATTTCAGTATACCACCACTAAGGGCAAACTCCATAGCTTTTTGGGCAGTAAAACCCTCCGCAGGCTTCACATTAGCCGCTGCCGTCACTATCACCCAACCCGAAATAGCGTATGAGTGAGGCAAGTAAACGCTCACCATATCGGGCAGATTAGCAAAATCCATCGAAGTTTGGGTAAGGAATCCTATACGCCAAGTTTCAGGTGCTTCGGTCACTTTTACCCACACAGGATTAGTAAATTTGCGCTTATCTCCTACAAACGAAGCCAACATATCTCTGATAGACGAATAAAGGGTCTTCACCCCTGGTATATGTTCTAACAGATAGTCTAACAAATCCACCAAAAGTTTGCCTAATACGAGCCTGCTACCCACAAAACCAATAGCAGTAGTACCTATCAGCACAGCCACGAACACCAAGCCTGGGTATTTGTTTGAAATATCTGGCACTAAGTTATCAACGCTCTTAAAGATAGACCATATTATCCAAGCCGTAGCGCTTAAAGGACCTATCATCAAGATACCTTGAAAGAAATATTTTACAAAAATGCGAAAATAGTTTTGTTTCATCACTTCTTATTTTGGGTGCAAAAATAATGATTTTTTACCTAATAACAACCTAATATTAGTTATTAGTCGTTAGCCATTCGTCGTTAGCAGCCCAAACATATCTCACTTGTCCCAACCTACCTACCCTTTCCAACCTACCTACCCTTTCCAACCTACCTACCCTTTCCAACCTACCCCCTAACACAATGAAACCTCAGGTTAAACGCATAAAAACTCTTTTACTCCTCTCCAAAACTTAATACCTAAAATGCATCTTTTTCTCATTTTTTATGAAAATAATTCAAAAATCACCAATCCTAACTCCCTTTTTTGTACAGAACCCCAACTCCTTAAAAATGAAATCATTACAATAAAAACCTTGTCAAAACCAGCTTGGAGCCATCTCGAAGCCCGAGCGAAGGGTGAGCGAAGGCAGAGCGAAGGGTGAGCGAACAATAAGCGTTACTTTACTGAATATCAAGCATTCCAATCCTAACCCTTCACTTTGCATTATTCGCAATGAAAATAGGAAAAAGATGTTTTTTTGTTATTTTTGAGGTGACTCCAATCTACCATTGTAATTTTATGCGTTTGACCTAATGAAACCCGAAAACTACCCCCCGAAACAGAAAAATTTTCTGTTTAAGCCTTGAATTTAGGAATTTAGGGTATCTATTTTTTATGAGCCTTTTGGGCAATAAATAATAGTAGATAAAAACACTGCATTGGTGAATATGTTCTGAGAAATAGCAACACATTTTATGAAAACACCTCAGAACTAAAATTAAAACAAAAAGCAAATAGAGTAACATTAGGCACAGATTACTATTTCAATAAAAAAAGAACACAAATAAAAGTTGAAAATCACCTTTTTCTGAGAAAATTAGAAAAAATTAAAAAAAAATTAGGTCATTCTATTCTTTTTTTGTAACTTTGCACCATATTATAATTTTATAACTGATTTATTAACATTAAATTTGAACACTATGTCAAAAACAGCAAATGCCGTATTAGGCTTAGCAGTAGGTATTGCTATCGGAGTAGGTTTGGGCATTCTTTTTGCGCCAGACGAAGGTAAAAACACACGTAAAAAAATTAAAGACACTCTTAGAGACAAGTCTGATGATTTGAAAGAACAATTAGATAATCTTACAGAAAGTGTGCGTGAGAAATCTTTGGAACTGAAAGGTTCTTTAGAAGAAAAAGTAGATAGACTTTTTTCAAAAGCAAGCAATAAATCAGAAGATCTAATTAGTCTTCTAGAAAAGAAATTAGCTTCATTGAAAGAAGAAGCCGCTAAAGTTAAGAAATAATTTTATGGCGATTTATTCTATTAAAGAAACGTTTGTAGAAGTTCCTACAAAAGCAAACTCAGCCTTTAATTCGCAGTTTGCTTACTATAAACTTGTACTTTTTAGGTTTATAGCTAAATCTTCGTATGGGCTAATAACTTTTTTTATTTATGCCTTTGCAAGTTTATTAATATTATTTTTCATATCACTTGCTGGAGCTTATGCCATAGGTGAGGCTTTAGGTAGTAATGGTTTAGGGTTTGCTATTGTAGGTGCTTTCTATATATTGTTATCATTAGTAGTTTTATTGTTTCGCAAGAAATTAATTGAGAGGTCACTATTGCGAAAACTATCCGAAATCTATTTTAAAACTGACCCCGAAGAAGAAGAAAATGAACAATAAGACTTATTCATCATTTGAAGAAATTGATAATGAAATTAGACTACTGAAATTAGAAAAAGAAATTGACAAACTTTCTCTAACGCAACAAGTATCAGCTTCAGCCAACAGTTTAGCTCCTAAGAATTTATTAGCTAATACTTGGGTATCTCTTTTGTTTAATAATAAACGATGGATAAATATAGCTTTGGGATATGGTATGCAACTTTTAGCCAAAAGATATTTGAATAAAAACAAATAAAAAATACCTTTTATAAGCTTTAATATAACTAAAAACATCACGATTAATATATTAAAAAGTAGTATAAAATATTCCAATTGGTATGATTATTGCACCAAACTTTAATATTAATTTTTAAATTTAACCAAGCATGAAAAAACTCTTCGCTTTAGTATCAGTGATTTGTTTATCACTAGTAGCTTTTTCTCTTGCATCTTGCAGCAAGAATGATGACCCAGCAGATAATGACCTTTTTGTAGGAACCTACAAAGGTAAAATTTCTTACTCAAATGGAGAAGAGAAAAAATCTGCTGACAATGGTTCAGTAACTGTTGTTAAAATAGGTAATGACTACCATTTCCGCTTTTCGGACGGCATTCCTAACCTTACTGGAGTTAAATTCAAAAAAGAAGGAGATAACATTTTAGTAAATGTTGATTTCCAAGATGGTATAAAATTCATTAGAATTAATGCCTCTTCATTGAACATTGGGTATACTACAGATGGAAAAACCTGGACTGCTAAAGCAAAAAGGTAACAACTTCAAAGAACGAAAAAGCCCCGAAATAACATTTCGGGGCTTTTTCATTTAAAATACACTTTTGACAGCTTATTACTTCTTTTTAAATATTAAATTTATTAAAAATAAAATAACAATAGCTCCAATAGCTCCTGTCAAGATAGATCCAATCCATCCTTCTCCAAGTGAGATGTGAAACACACTCCCTAAAAGCCAATAACCAACGGAACTTCCAAGAATACCAATAATAATATTCCCTATAAGTCCTAATCCACTACCTTTGTAGATAGTTCCTCCTAACCATCCTGCAATGGCTCCAATAATAAGTGTTGCAATAATACTCATAATTTTAAAATTTAAATTAGGTGACAAAGGTAAAAACTATTATTAAAAAAAACAAATAAAAATGTAATTATCAAAACTTTTGATATAAACAATTTATTTAGATATCTAATTATTTTTTTCTCTTCCATTGCGAACTTATAAAAAAGTACTTTCTAACATCTTTATAATTTCCCCTTTTATAACCTATAAACTAAAACTTAATAATAGACCTCGAAAAAGATTTGGTTATATGAGTCCAAAAGAGGTATATTTGCAAGCTACTAACAATAGAGGAAACCTTAATTTATTGAATAACAAGGAACAAAGGAAAAAGTTACGTTTATGACTTGAATTTAGGAATTTAGGCAGCCCTCTAATATTACCTACCTTTTAAACACTAAAAAAGCAGCCCCTAAAAAGAAGCTGCTTAGTAATTAAAAAATCAATGAAAATGAAAAAAAGAGTTATTTCCTTTATCTTATTCCCCTATCGACCACACGGTATAACTATTAGCGGGCACTTTTAAAGTTACCTGTCCGTTGTTATTAGTAGGAAAACGCTCGGTAGTATTTTGAGTATAGTCTAACAAAGTTTTGCTTTTCCAGTGGGTAGTAATAGTGCGTTGGGCGGGCGCATTGCTGTTGTTTAAGAAAAGTACCAAGCCCGGACTCTTGTCATTACCCAAACGCGATGCCACATACTCCGTATTGGAAGCCAAATGGAATTTCTCTGCCCCTACTGCCAAGCTCCTGTGAATAAGCAGTAGCTTTTGTATCTTCGCCTTAAATTCATCACTTTCGTAATCAGAATAGAAAATACAAGGATAACCGCTATGGGTAAGGATATAGGCATAAGCCATTAGTTTTTTGTCTTTAGCTATTACATTCCCCAGATTAGTATCTTTTTCAGTATCGTGGTTAGCCGCAAAGGTAACCGCCTTTTCAGCACTTAAGGTGCGCAACATCGGGTGGCTATCGGTCATTAGTTCGTGCATATCTTTTTGGCTGTCAAGAGCCTTTTCAAGGGCGTAGAAGCAAGCAAAATCAAAAGCGGTAGCATTACTTTCATCTACCCATTTTTTAAGATTTTGGGCATTGCCGTCCCAGTATTCACCAACGGCAAAACCTCCCACTTCTTTTAGCCATTCTTTCACTACCCACGCTCCATAGCTTTTTACATAGTCAAAACGCCAACCGTCAAACTTCATCGTGTTTTTGTAGTACTTAGCCACCGATTCATCTTTTTTCCAAAGCCATTCTTGCACGTAAGGCACTTTGAGTGAAAGGTCTTGTTCAGGATAAAACTCAGCCCCTTCATCGTTATTAGCGTATTTATTAGGGTGGAAACACTCATAATTACGGTTGAATTTACCCGAAGCATTCCCGTGAGTTGCATCAAAAAGGGTATAAGTATTTTTACCGCGATAAGGGTTAGGCTCTTCACCACCTCCGTTATTATGCCCCATAACAATATCAGCCAATACCTGCAAGCCAGTTTCGTGCGCCTTGGCAATAAGGGCTTCAAGTTCAGCGCGCGAGCCAAAACGAGTTTTTACAGTACCGTGCTGTTCGTATTCACCAAAGTCAAAGTAATCGGAAGGGTCATACCCCATCGAGAAACCTCCCGATGCGCCTTTAGTAGCCACAGGCAACCAAATGCGGTCTACCCCATTTGCTTTCCAGTCGGTTAGTTTAGGGGTAATCGTATTCCACCACTCACCGCGGGGTTCCACATCCCAGTAAAAGGCTTGCATCATCACGCGGTTACCGTTATCTATTTTACTAAGGTCTATAGCCGATACGTTTTGTACAACGGGCTCATTATTTTCTTTTTTGGAACAGGAAAGAGCTAACAATCCTGCCAATAGTAAGCTGTAATATTTCATATTTTTTCTGGTTTTTAAATATAAAAAAAGAGGCTGTTCAAGCAATGCTCAAACAGCCCCTTGTGTTATGAGGTTATTGTTTTACTATTTTGTAAGTGCCATTTCCTTTAGCGTTGAATTTGAAAGAAACGTTATAAGTACCGGCAGGCACTTTAATATTGTTTCCACCTGCTTTTATAGCACCTTCAAGAGCAGCAGCAGGATTATCTGTACTATCTGCCCCAAAGTTAGTATCCCATTTGCCGTTCAAACGGAATTTCACTTCGCCATCTAAAGCTACATTCTTCACTATCCACGAGTCGATACTACCTTCGTAGGTCATAACAACATCATCATTATCACCCCAGCCTTTAGCACCACTACCTATAAGCCCCCAAGAATAAGGCTCGATAGAATAAGTTTTCTTATTCACATCAAGGGTAATTTTGTAAGTACCTGCTGTTACAGCAATATTATCACCTCCTGGAGTAAGATTATTGGTAGTACCACCAAGGTTTTCTGACCAATCGTTATTCTTACGGAACTTAATTTCACCTGCCTTAAGGGTTGCATAAGCTACTAAAGTACCATCGGCAGCATTCCACATTTTAACATCAGGCCCATCCCAGCCGTTAGGAGTACCGCTACCTACTACTCCCCACTCACTTGGTTTAATTTCATCCAGGTAAGGAGTAACTTTAAGTGTATTATTTGATATCATACTGCGTTGGTCACTAAGTGCTACTTTTACAGCTACGGTAACATCGGTAGTAACCCCTGCCTCAAGTCCTAAGCCTATTAAGTATTCGTTTAGTTCTTTGTGAGTAAGCGCAAAAGGAGAGCTTGTAGCCGAAAGACTTTTTTTCTTTCCTGCTGCATTTATCAAATCGACAATATAAGCAGGTCCTACTTTCACTCCAAAATCTTTCTCTTCCCAACTTACAGTAAGGGCAGTAGTGTTCGATTTTGTTTTATCAAGCACCAAGGTTGTAGCCGAAAGGTTTGATTCCACACGGGCATTGGCGTTCATCATCACCTTTTCTTCATCTTTTTCGCAGGACACCAAAAGGGCAGCCCCCGACAATATAAATATTGATTTAAATATATTTTTCATAGCATTTGTCATTATTATTTATAACCTGGGTTTTGTTTAAGGTTTTCATTAGCGGTAAGGGCATCACTTGGTATAGGATACAAGTTTCGGTAATCGGGCACTGCTACCCCCGATGCTGCTCCCCCTTTAATTGACCACAAATAGTCGGCAGTAGTGAACCTATTGTAACGAATAAGGTCGGTACGGCGCAAGCCTTCCCAGTATAATTCACGAGCGCGTTCGTCCAAAATAAAATCTAAGGTAAGGTCGGCATCGGCTATATTACCTGAGGCATTACCGTAAGCACGTGTGCGCAGCTGATTTACATAGCCCAAAGCAGTAGCGCGGTCACCTCCTGCACCACCACGTAATACAGCTTCGGCATAGGTAAGATATACTTCAGCCAAACGGATAAGAGGTAAGTCGGTGTCAGGGAAATCTTTAGCAGGGTCTTTACCTACAGCTCCCCCTGAAGTAATGTTTTTAAACTTAGTAGCGGCATACCCACCCTTAGTGAAATCCTTCACGTAATCGGTATTCTCAAAGGTTTGCCCATCGGTGTGGAACATAGCGCGTTTGTCTTTCCAAGCAGTAGGCTCATTATTGCCATTCTTGCTGGATGCCTCGAACTTATTCACAAATTCTTTGGTAACGGTAATACCGCCCCAACCACCGTTAATACCTAAGGCAGTAGCATTCATATTACCACCAGTACCTCCGTGTATAATAAAAGCGGTACCTCCGTAGTTTTTAGTGTTCAAACCGTCAAAACTTGCTACAAAAATAAACTCGTTTTGCGCTCCGTTAGTATCGTTATCGGCAAGGAACAAATCATCATAAGCAGTACCATTGCTATTCTTATCGGTAGTGTGTAGGCTATAGCCCGAAGCAATTACCTTTTTAGCATACGTAACGCAATCGGTATAACGGTCGGTGCCTATATACACTTTGGCATTAAGATATAAGCGAGCAAGCAATGCTTGTGCTGCTACTTGGTCTACACGTCCGTACTCATTAGCACGAGCTGCTTTCAGTTCAGTTTCCAAAGCCTTTAACTCCGACTCTACAAAGTTAAAAATTTCGGCACGAGTGTTTTGAGTAGGTTTCAAATCGGCTTTTGACGAAGTTACCAAAGGTGCATTACCATACGCGTCGATTACATTGTAATAAGCGTAAGCGCGGATAAAACGAGCTTCGGCTATGTAGTATTTCACTTCTTGGTCATCGGCTAAAGCTTGTGCATTATCGATAAATGAGTTCGCAAAAGCTATTTGTTGCCCTAAGCGGTTGTAATACGCATTGGTAAAGGGGTTAGAAGGAGTCCAGTTCATATTATGGAAATCGGGTACCCCCGCATCGCTCCAACGTATAAGAGCCTCATCGGTACTTGCCTCTTGTAGGTAGAACTGTACACGGGTATATCCGGTAGAACCCTCATCGGCACCAGCAATATCCCCATCACCTGAAGGGCCTTTTTGCCCTGTTAGCGATAAAGAAGCGTATATTTTAGCTAAGGCACTTCGCGCTTCGGTTGCATTCTTAAACACATCTTTCTCGGTGAAGCTATCAGGGTCAATAGGCTCTTGGTCTAAGTCCTTTAAGCAAGCAGTGAGTGAGAGTGCTAAGGTAAGCCCTAAAATACTATGTTTTATATATCTTTTCATACTTTGCTACAATTAAAAGTTAATATTAAGTCCTACTAAGTAAGTTTGCGGACGTGGATAGAAGTTGTTATCAATACCGCCAAACACTTCAGGGTCTAAGCCGCTGTATTTAGTAAGCGTCCATACGTTTTGTACTGTTGCGTACAAACGAACATATCTTTTACCAGTTTCAGGGAAGGTATACCCTAAGGTGATATTATCCAACTTGAAGAAAGAAGCGTTTTCTACATAGTAGTCGCTATTCCAAGCTTGGTCATTATGGCGTATAAAATTACTATTAGCGTGATTAGCTTTGATATTGCGCAAGAAACCACTGTTAGAAGTAATTTCACTTAATTGGTCTAAGCGTGATTGACTATTATTGTACACATAGTTACCTATATTAGCACGGGTTGTGATGTTCAAATCCCAATTTTTATAGGTAAGGTCGGTACCAAAGCCCATAGTTACAGGGGCAAAAGGTGATTTGTACAAATAGCGGTCGCCTTCGTCTATTTTACCATTGCCATTTCTATCAACAAAAGCATTTTCAATAGGTTTTCCTTGTGCATCGTACACTTGTTGGTACACGAAGAAAGAGTAAGGAGTTTCTCCTTGGCGGTGTAGTTGTACACGGTTATTAGTACCCCCTTCTATACCACCTGTAGGTTGGTCGTCGGGCATACGGGTAATTTTATTGTCGTTATAAGCTATATTGTAGCTCAAGCTCCAACGGATATTGTTATCGGTATCACGTATAGGAGTTACATTAAGACCAAATTCTACCCCTTTGTTTTCCATATCACCCACGTTAGCATTCACACGGTTTTTGAAGTTAGTGAAAGGGTCGATAGTAGTTTCGGCAATAAGGTCTTTAGTAACTTTGCGGTACACATCTAGGTTACCAGTTACAAGGTTATTCCACAAAGCAAAGTCGATACCAGCATTAAGGGTATTACCTATTTCCCAACGAAGTTTTTTGTTAGTTACCCCTGGGCGGTAGGTTTGGTAGAACGCATTTCCGAATTGGTAAGAAGCACCATCTTGGCTACGGGTGTAGTTAGTAAGGAATAGGTAATCACCCAAACCGTTCACGTTACCTACCTCACCATACCCTAAGCGCAATTTAAGTTCGTTAAAAGTCTTGTTTTCTTTTAAGAAGCTTTCATTACTTATGTTCCAAGCCAACGCCACTGAAGGGAAATAGCCCCAACGATCATCAGGGTTTAGTTTTGAAGAGGCATCGGCACGAAGGGTAGCGGTAAGCATATAGCGGTTATCATAGCTATAGTTAGCACGACCAAAGAATGACATTAGTACGTTTTTGCTCTTATTGATAGTAGGCACTTCTTTATTGTCACCTGGGTTAGTGAAGTAAGAGTAATCGGTTGAATTATCGTCAAACTCGAACGATTGGTATGAGTGTCCTACCATCATACCTACATTGTGTTTTTCTTTAATATCTTTGGTGTAGTTCACATAAGCATCGAATAGCTTATTGATAGCTTTATTAGTATAGGTAGTTTTAGCACCGTCAAAACCTGGTGTAGAGGTAGGCATATAGCGGTCGGTAACTTTATCACCTTCTCCTTTACTATGGTCGATACCAAAGTTCACACTGGCAGTAATATCTTTAAAGAATGGCAGTGTATAATCAGCTTTCACGTTTCCGATAAAGCGATATACTTTTGAAGTATCGTGGGTAAAAGCAAGTGATGCCATAGGGTTGTTAGGTGCTAAGTTATAGCGGTTACCCGAATTAGGGTCTACCCAAGTGTGGTAGTTACCGTATTTAGCAGGCCCTCCAAATATTGATTGGGTAGGGTCATACCCTACTGATGTTCCTATAGCCCCTTTATCGGCAAAACGGTTTTGCATATAGGTACCATTAGCGTTCAATTCTAATTTTAGTGAATTGTCGAGCAAACGAGGGGTTAAGCTAATTTTAGCATTGGTACGTTTAAAGTTATCGGTACGTAATACCCCATCGGCATAAGAGTGACCTACTGACACGCGGTAAGGCAATGTTTTGTAGGCTCCTGAAAGTACCAAAGTGCTGTTGCTCATAGGGGCAGTTTGATATATTTCTTTTTGCCAATTAGTGTCGGCAGTACCCAAAAGCGCTTCGGCTGCTGGGTTGTTAAGGCTTTTTACCGTTTGGCGGAACTGTTCGGCATTCATTACATCAACATACTTATTCACATCTTGAATAGCCATACTGGTATTAAAGCTAATTTTCATATCTTGGTTAGCTTTCCCTTTTTTGGTAGTAATCATAATTACCCCATTGGCAGCACGTGAACCAAAGATAGCGGTAGAGGAGGCATCTTTTAATACAGTCATACTCTCAATATCTTCGGGGTTGATAGAGTTAAAGATACTGCGTGAGCCACCTACCCCACCGTCGTTCATTGGGATACCATCTACCACGATAAGAGGGTTAGAAGTTAATGATAATGAACCATTACCACGTACGCGGATAGTTTGTCCTTCACCAGGAGCACCACCGCTGGAAGTCATTTGCACCCCAGCCACTTTACCTTGTAGCAATTGGTCGGCATTTACGGCAGGTGCTTTGTTAAATTGTTTATCGGTTACTAAGTTCACTGAACCTGTTACATCCGATTTTTTAGCAGTACCATACCCTATAACCACTACGTCATCAAGAATTTGCATATCTTCTTGGAGTGTTACGTTAAGCGTACTGCCTGTTACTTTCACCTCGTGGGTTTTATAACCTATAGATGAGAACACAAGGGTAACTCCTTTATTAACGGTAAGCTGATAGTTCCCATCAAAATCGGTAGCAGTACCTTGGGTAGTACCTTTTACTACTACACTCACCTCCATTAAGGGCTCTCCTGCACTGTCCTTTACATTCCCTTTTAAGGAAATCTGCTGTGCGTAGCTGTAGCTCACGCACAAAAAGAATACTACTGCATAAAGTAGTTTGTGAATTTTTACTGTCATATAAAAAAAAATTTGAAAATTTGAAAATTTGAAAATTAGCAAATTATTACAGCGCTGAATCAAAAAAACTGAAGAATTAGCAAATCTCCTACACTACTAATTCGCTAAATTACCATTCACTTATTCGTTAATTCGTAAATCCGCTAATTTTCTTTTTCATTGTTCCTATAATACTATTCATTATATATATAATATTCAATAAATCCTGTTTTTCTGCTTGAGTATCAGGATAATCTTTTGAATACAAACATATATCTAACCAATACATTGTTTCTTCAGCCTCCTTAGCAGCTATCTTAAACTTATGGATAAAATCCTGCTGACTTTCTGCATTCTGAGCTTCTCTTACATTAGCCCCAATAGAAGTGCCCGACCTTAATAATTGATTCGCAATAGCATACTTCTTTTTCTCTTCCAAAACATTACAAAGTTCTACTATTTTGAGAGAGAACAGAAAAGTCTTCTCTAAAATCACATTAGTTTTTTCCATCCTGCTAATTTGCTAATTTGCTAATTTGCTAATTTGCTAATTTGCTAATTTGCTAATTTTCTAATTCGCTAATTCGCTAATTATTTTACTTCTTTGATGCTTATTGCAAAGCCTCCACCATTAGCGGCTTTGAGTTTGAGCTTGGTTTTAGCAGTTACTTTTTGTTTGGTTATGGTATAAGCTTTAGGGTTAGCTTTCCAGTCGGCATTCTTAGCATCGGCGTAGATAGTAGCTTCGTACTGTTTGCCTTTATCCAAGAAGTCTAAGCTAAGTACCGAATTGTGTCCGCCTTCATACGATGTATTCCCTACATACCAGTCATTGCTGTGTTTGTCTTTACGGGCAATAGTTATGTAACGCCCTGGTTCAGCCTCGAGGTATACACTCTTTTGCCAATCAACAGGTACATCTTTAATGAATTGGAAAGCGTCCATAAATTTCTCGTAGTTTTCGGGTAAGTCGGCTGCCATTTGTAGCGGACTGTACATAGTTACGTACAAGCCTAATTGGCGTGCCAAAGTAGTGCGTATTTGGCTGTTGTTATTAGGGTTCACGTACTTCATTTCGGTTTCAAAGATACCAGGGGTATAGTCCATAGGCCCTCCTTGCAAACGGGTGAAAGGTAAGATAGTGGTGTGGAATACCTTGTTACCGCCAAAAGCCTCGTATTCGGTACCTCTTGCCGATTCGTTCCCTATCATATTAGGATAGGTACGGCAGATACCGGTAGGGCGTACGGCTTCGTGAGCGTTCACCATAATTTTGTGTTTAGCAGCTTCTTTAATGGCATATAAGTAGTGGTTAATAGTCGATTGGCTATAGTGGTGTTCACCTACTGGTAAAATATCACCTACATAACCACTTTTAACCGAGTTATAGCCGTATTGGTTCATAAACTCATAAGCCGCTTTTAAATGGCGTTCGTAGTTACGAGTAGAACCCGATGTTTCGTGGTGCATCATCAGTTTTACGCCTTTGCTATGAGCATAGTCGTTAAGGGCTTTTACATCAAAATCAGGGTAAGGGGTTACAAAATCGAACACATAGTCTTTTTTATGACCGAACCAGTCTTCCCAACCAATATTCCAGCCTTCTATTAACACTTGGTCAAAGCCGTGTTTTGCAGCAAAATCGATATAGCGGCGCACTTTTTCATTGTTAGCAGCGTGGGTGCCATTAGGTTTGGTTTTGCTGTAATCAACGGTATTGAGGTCGATAGTAGGGAGGTCGTTAGTATAGCTCCAAGAGCTTTTACCGGTAATCATTTCCCACCATACGCCTATGTATTTCACGGGTTTAATCCACGAAGTATCGGCTATAGCGCAGGGGTCGTTAAGGTTCAGTATAAGGCGTGAAGCTAATATTTCACGGGCATCATCACTCACCATTACCGTACGCCAAGGGGTTTTAGTAGGGGTGTAAAGGTAGCCTTTAGCGCCTTGTGCATCGGGGGTTAGCCACGATTGGAATACGAAGTTCTTATCGTCTAAATTCAGGTTCATCAATGAGTAATCGATAAGGGCAGCTTCGTGTAGGTTAATGTACAAACCATCATCGGTTTTCATCATCAAGGAAGTTTGCACTCCTGTAGGTGAAAAAGCGTATTGTGATACGTTTTCGGTAACGGCTTCTTTCATCAAACCGCGTATTTGCGAAAGCTTACTTTCCATATAGTCGTACTCCTGCGTGTCATAATCACCAGGAATCCACCAAGCGGTATGGTCACCTGCCATAGCAAATTGAGTATTCTCTTCGGCTATCACAAAATAAGTAAGTTCTTTTTGTGAAGGGAACTCATAGCGGAAGCCTACGCCCTCATTGTACACGCGGAAGCGAATGTTCATCAGGCGGTTAGTACGCTCTTGCTTAAGTGATACAAGAAGTTCATTGTAGTGGTTCAGAATTTCGGATTCTTCACCCCAAACAGGTTTCCAAGTTTCTTTGAAAGTAGTTTTTTGGTCGCCTATAAATTTAAAGTCCTTAGTGAGTGATAGGTTTTTCACATTGGTTGGTTCGGCTTTTTTTAGGGTAAAGCCCAAAGTACTTTCGTTCACTACAGGCTTGTTTTTATAGGTAACCTTATAAGTAGGGGTACCATCGGCTTTTAGTGAAAACGAGAGTACAACGTTGCCATTAGGCGAACTTTGTTGCTGTGCCACAGCTACAGTAGCTGTTAGTAGGCTAATTAACAAAATTATTCTTCTCATTTCTTTTAATTTTTTACAGTTGTTAAGAGGGGTCAAAGATATAAAAGTTTTTTATACCAGCCAAATTTTTGGACGATTTTTTTAACATTTAATTACAATAATGTGATTTTCAGCGTATGCAATTTTCCGCTTTTTTCCTCTGAACAACATTTTTTAAGGAAGAATACATTCGTTTTAGTAGTATTTTTTTCTGCCGATAGAACAAAAAGCAACTTTTAGTTCTTTAGCTTTTAGGAGTAGCGTTTAGGGGTAATAGCCCTTCATACACTTTCATTAAATGGGCGAACACAGCTTCGTCGGTAAAGCGTTGTGCGTAGGCGTACCCCTCGTTTACCATTGTAGTGCGCAGTGCCTTATCAGCTTGTATGCGCACTATTGCCTCACGTATTTGGGCAGCAGCGTTTTCCAAGTTCACATAAATGCTATGCGCGCCTCCGGCTTCGGCAAAACAGCTGCCTTGTGAAGTAATGACAGGGGTTTTGCTAAAAAGTGCCTCGATAATAGGAATGCCAAAACCTTCGAATACCGATGGGTAACAAAACACTTCGGCAAGCTGGTAAATCATCGCTAACTCTTGCATAGATACCCCTTTGAGGGCTAACACACGGTCGGATAGGTTATGCGCTTTGCAATACGCCTCTATCTGATTGTAATAAGCCGTTCGCTGCCCTACTAACACTAACGATATATCGAGGGGCTGAATAGCCTTAACTATCTCTAAAGCGTTTTTGCGAGGCTCAATAGCGCCTACATTCAGTACAAAACGCTCGGGCAAATGGTATTTAGCGCGTACGGCAGCTTTTTCGGCTTCGGTGTAGGTTTCCTTAAAAGCCTGATGACAGCCTTGATATACTACTTCTATCTTCTCGGGCGGAACGCCTAAGAACTGTACTATATCACGCTTGGTTTGCTCACTGATGGCAATGATGCGGTGTGCCTTTTGGGCAGCGTATTTAAATTTGCGGTAGTGAATCTTCCTGTCAAAAAAAGAATACAGCTGCGGATAGCGCATAAAAATAAGGTCGTGAATGGTGACCACTGTCGGCACATATTTACTGATGCCTTTGGGTATTTCACCCGAAAGTCCGTGGTATATATCTATGGGCAAACGGCGTGCTATATCGGTAATTTTCACACTGCGCCACAAGGATTTCAGTTTTCGCCAAAAGAAGGATTGTGGCAGTATTTGCAGGGTGTCCTCCACCAATGTAACTTTTGCTGTTTTAGCAGGTTTAGGGTTGAAGAGGTATAGTTTGCCTACGCGGTGTTCTTGGAGGATACGGATAAGGTCTCGGCTGTAATTGCCAAGACCTCGGTTATTATGGAAAGCGCGTTTTGCGTCGAAAGCTATGTTCATTATTAGGGGATAGGGGACAGTTTTTAATACAATTACTTTACTTTAAAAAGTATTAATATAGGGTTATCTCCTTCTTTTATATCCTTAGCTTTCTCCTTAATTTCTTTAAACAAATTATCATCAGGAAGTTGTGCAGTAACATCTAAGAAGTCGGAGGCTGATATATAACTATAAAAATACTTTCCATTATACCCATACAGATTGGTGAATAATTTTGTAAACAAATTATTTTCAGTAGTAAAATTATAGGAAACACCTTCCTTCTTATTATAAATGGTAACATATTCTGTTCGTTTACCTTCACTATCACGTAAGTATGTATAGAGTAGCTTATCCGGACTTTGAGCTAATTTTATAAACTTAGGATAACCATTTTTCATCATTTCAGTATACTTTTCCATAAAGTTCTTGTTATAGAGCTCTGTTAAAAAACTTTCGGTATAGGCAATATCACCAAAATCGATAAAATATTTAGGGGTTATTTGCAATGAGCTATCGATGCGGTAAATAGTATCATTATAATTTCGTTGATACAGAAAACTATCATTTTCATCGGGATAAAAAAACTGCCGCTGCATAGTGTAATCAATATCATAAGGGGCTTTTTTTGTATCAAATTCTTTAAGAATATTAAAACTTTTATCTACTAAATACAGATACTTAGCTAATTTTTCTGAAGTCCCTTCTTTATAAAGAAAAACTCCTGCATCTACATAAAGCAAATAATTGTTTTTCACTTTATAAATGTCAGAAAAAGGGACAGACATATCTCTCTCCGACAAAAGAGTACCATTATTAAGTAAGGTTATCCATTTACGATTTGGATTCCAAGCAAAAAGATTAATAGTGTCACTATTTACTGTAAAACCAGTGATTTGTAGAAACTCACCAGGTCCTTGTCCTCTTTTCCCTATAAGGTTCAAAAACTTGCCTTTGTTATCAAATCGCTTAATAGGGGCGTCGGCACCATCATAAATATACCAACTACCTTCATTCGAGGTTTTTATATTTGATATTTCTTTAATAAGACTAGTATCAGTAGTTTGCAAAGGCACAATTTCCACTGAACTGATAAAATCTTCTATTTTATTAGTTGCATTTTTATCATAAACTTTTATAGTGGCTAATGTATCCTTTTCTTCATTAGTTTCACAAGCCCAACTAATGAAAGCAGCTAAAAGTAAAATATATATTCTCATTTTTGTTTGTATTTAAATTATGGAGACAAAGGTACAAAATAATTAACAATGAACAAGTAGAAAAGGAGTTATTTCTTTATTTTGCCAAAAAGTTCAGAATGGCTTCCTAATCTGTTTAGTACAATTGTTTTTTCGGTGTCGTCTTGTTCCCAAATTAACAGTAAGTTAGGTTCTATATGGCATTCCCAATTGCCTTTATAGATGCCTATTAACTGATGTGGTTTTTGAGGGATAATATATTTTCAATTAAAGTTTGGGCATTAGTATAGCCTTTTACAAGACCTTTTTTGTGCATTTTGAGTAGTTTTCTCCCTTCTTCTATAGCCTTTATTGTTTCTTCATTTGGCGAGTAATCTTCTGCGGGTTCGGCTACTATATGCATAGGTTGGGCTATAACATCGTATTTTTTGATTTCGGATATCATTGTTTTATAAAATCTTCTTCCTCTTTGGTAAGCATAAATATCGCTTCTCCTTGTTGGTGAGGGGTTACATACTCAAAGAAAGGTTTCTCAACATCTATTCTGTTTTCTTTTTTGATATGTTTATTCTGTATACCTGTTCGCAAAAAGGACTGTTCAACATTAACATAATCTTGCTTGTTTTCATATTCAAATATACAGCTTATTTTTGCAGTAAATGAACTGAATAATAATTTATTATTGTAAGAGGTAAAACTAAGTTCCCAAGTACCTTTGTTATTAATTGTTTTATAAGATATCTTTTTCCTTTCTGACACTCCACCTCCATTTATAGGTTTTTGATTAAATGCAATTCGTTTGATAGCATTTGTAGTATTATCAAAATGAATTACTGAATTTGCAAACGGTACGTTTTCTTCTTTAGAAATAAGGTCAAAATCAAAAGTTACAATAGTATGTTCTTTGTCTTTTTCTACTTTTTTTATTTGTATATTCTTGGCATTGTACAAAAACAGTAAATATGAATTGAGATAAAGATACTGAAAAACAAAAGTAGGTTTTAAAAACGCTGAATTAGTTCCGTCGTCAAGATTAGAAATCTTGGAATAATCAGTATTTTTAAGGTGTATTTGTAGATTTTTATTTAACGGTTCTTTATGCTGATATACATAATTCTTACCCCACCAGTCTAATTGTATTTGGTAAAGTCTTCTTAAAGAATCATTTCTTATCATCTTTTCTCGATAGGTACACTCTACTATCTTTGCCTTAGTATCATACAGCTTAAAATAATTATCAATTACATATTTTATTTTCTTCTTTAAATCGAAGTTATACAACACGACTTCGTCAAGTTGTATTTCTTGTGGAGCTAAATAGACAGTTGTTTTAGGAAAAGAATTATCAGTAAAAATCTTCTTGGTTTCATACCCTATATGGCTTAACAAAAGCGTATCATTTTCTACTGTAATTTTTGCCTTCCCCTCATCATTGGTAATAGTACCGTTAAGAGAGCGTGCATAATACACCTCAGCATTGGTGACAGGCTGTTTTGTAGTGGCATCAAGTAAGGTAATTTCAGCCACTTGGGCGTGTGTGACTGAAGTTATCAATACAAGTGCAAGGATTTGCTTACTTACATTTACCTTCATAACTATTTATATTTAAAGACTGCGAAAAATAAGACTTTTTTTAGAGAAAGGCATTGGTTAGTTCCTTTTCAGAGCGCAAAGATATAAAAAAATATGAGAAAATGAGGAAATGAGGAAATTAGGCGGTTGGTGCAATCATACTTTTCAAGAGTTTTTGTTTTTTTACTAAGGGTCACATTCATACTGCAAAGATACAAAATAATTAATAATTAGCAAGGAATAGTTGTTAGTCTTTAGTCGCTAGTCGCTAGCAGGCAAAACAACTCAATTTCTCCAACAATCCCATTTCCTGATTCCCTCATTTGCCAATTCCCTAATTTGCTAATTTTTCCACCCTGCCTATCCACTATCCACTATCCACTATTTCCTAAAAAACATTGCGAATAATGCAAAAATCACTCCCTAAAACTCACTTTTTCAGATAAAACCACAACCCACTAACAATCAACATATTACAACAAAAACAACACTAAAAACAGCTTGGAGCTACCTCGAAGCCATCTCGAAGGCGTGCCGAAGGCAGAGCGAAGGGTGAGCGAAGGATAAGCGTTAGTTCACTGAATAGCAAGCGTTTAACCCCCCTTTTCTCATTTTGCATTATTCGCAACAAAATCCCCAAAACGTTACATTTTCCGCAAAACACTCCCCTCCTCCCCTCATTTCCTAATTTTCCAATTTCCTAATTTGCTAATTTCCTAATTTCCTCATTTGCTAATTTTCTAATTTCCTCATTTGCTAATTTGTTAATTGCTATTTAAAATTTATTTCGTACCTTTGCGCCTCAGAATAATAGAAAAAGAAATATCGAATGAATTTTAGCTTCTCCGAATCACAGCTTATGATAGCTGAAGCGGCTAAAGAATTTGCCGAAAAATACATACGCCCGCACGTAATGCAGTGGGACGAAAGCCAAACTTTCCCTATCGAAGTATTTAAAAAAGCAGGGGAATTGGGCTTTATGGGTATACTCGTACCCGAAATATACGGAGGCTCTGGCCTCAATTACCACGATTATATCGTAATCCTTGACGAAATATCAAAAGTAGACCCTTCCATAGGGCTCTCTATAGCTGCCCATAACTCCTTGTGTACTAACCATATCCTTAGCTTCGGTAACGAACAGCAAAAACAACAATGGCTGCCTAAACTGGCTTCAGGACAATGGATAGGCGCTTGGGGCATTACCGAACACAATACCGGTTCCGACTCGGGCGGTATGGCTACTACCGCTGTGAAAGACGGCGATGAATGGGTGCTGAACGGCGCTAAAAACTTTATCACTCACGGACTTAGTGCCGAACTTGCCGTTGTAATAGCACGCACAGGCGAAAAAGGCGACAAACATGGCATTTCTGCCTTTGCGGTAGAACGCGGTACCCCGGGCTTTTCTGCCGGAAAAAAAGAAAATAAATTAGGTATGCGCGCCAGTGAAACTGCCGAAATGATTTTCCAAGACTGCCGCATTCCCGATGCTAACCGACTTGGCGAAGTAGGCGATGGCTTTATACAAGCTATGAAAATATTAGATAGCGGACGCATATCAATAGGTGCCTTGGCTTTGGGTATAGCACGCGGTGCTTACGAAGCCTCACTGAAATACGCCAAAGAACGTATGCAGTTTGGCAAACGCCTCATCGACCTCCAAGCTATTGGCTTTAAATTAGCCGATATGGCTACCGAAATTGAAGCCTCCGAACTGCTGCTACACAAAGCTGCCTACCTCCGAAACAAAGGCGAACGCGTAACCCTTGCTGGCGCTATGGCAAAAATGTACGCCTCCGAAGTGTGCGTGCGCGTGGCTACCGAAGCCATACAAATACACGGTGGGTACGGACTTACGAAAGATTTCCCTGTCGAAAAATTCTTCCGCGACTCCAAACTGTGTACCATAGGCGAAGGAACTACCGAAATACAAAAATTAGTTATCAGCAGGCAAATAGATAAATAGTAAAAAAGGAAATAAAATGTTATCAAACTCAAGCATCTACGCCATCAATGCAGCAATATACTTAGCCTTACACTCAGCCGAAAACAGGAAAATAGGAGTAAAAGAAATAGCCGATACGCTACATATTCCGCTCCCTTTTTTGGCTAAAATACTACAATCATTAGCTCGAAAAGGAATTATAAGCTCCAACAAAGGACCCGGAGGAGGTTTTTGGCTCTCGGACGACGAGAAAAAAGCCCCCCTAATGGCTATCATTGAGCAAATAGGTGAGGGTGATAAGTTCGTGAACTGCGCAATGGGATTTAAAGAATGCTCTAATGAAAAACCTTGCCCCCTACACACCGCTATCCAACCCTTTAGAGACAGCTTACGCGAAAACCTCAATACCAAAAGCATCGCCGACTTTGCCTCAAAAGTTAAAGACCAAGAAGCATTTTTAATAAAGTAATAAAGAAAACAATAGATTTTTAAACACCAAGAAGATGGAAAATAGTAAATTTTTCGACATTTTAGGCTGGGTAGCTATGGCTGCCTCAATTGGTATGTACGTATCGTATATTCCACAAATTGCCGACAACCTTGCCGGACATAAAGGGAACCCTATACAACCCCTTGTAGCAGCTATTAACTGTTCATTATGGGTAGGATATGGCTTCTTCAAAAAACCTAAACGTGACTATCCTATTTTACTAGCTAACGTACCAGGTATTATCTTTGGTATTATTGCCTTTGCAACAGCTTTGTAATAGAGTATCACACACTTTGCCAAAGCTTTTGTAGCCTCTGGCTGCTATAAGTTTTGGCAAAGCTTATTCTGTAAGCAGTGTGTAACTGCCCCTAAAACTGAAACCTGACACTAAAAAAAAGAATATGTTACAGCTAAACACTATTAGAGAAGAAAAAGACCGCGTACTAAGCGGACTTAAAAAGCGTAATTTTAAAGAATTATCGCTCATAGACGACATTATAGCTACCGACGAAAAACGCCGTAGCACTCAATTAGCTTTAGATGAAGCCCTGTCTAAATCCAACAACCTATCTAAAGAGATAGGAAACCTTTTTAAAGCAGGTGAAACCGACAAAGCTAATGCCCTAAAAGAAGAAACCGTTAGCCTAAAGGACAGTATCAAAACCCTTACCGATACGCTGAACGCTACGGTTGAGGAACTTAACAACCTATTGTACCGCATTCCTAACATTCCTAATGAGCAAGTGCCCGAAGGAACTTCCGAAGCCGATAACGTGGTAGTGTTCGAGGCGGGTACTATCCCTAATTTAGGTGCCGATGCGCTCCCCCACTGGGAACTCGCCAAAAAATACGACATCATCGATTTTGAATTAGGCGTAAAACTAACCGGTGCTGGATTCCCTGTGTACAAAGGTAAAGGAGCAAAACTACAACGCGCCCTCATTACCTACTTCCTCGACAAAAATACCGAAGCTGGATACAGTGAATTTCAAGTGCCTCACGTTGTAAATGAAGCATCAGGCTATGGCACTGGGCAGCTCCCTGATAAAGAAGGACAAATGTACCACGTAGGTATCGATAACCTTTACCTAATACCTACTGCCGAAGTGCCTGTTACCAATATCTTCCGTGATACTTTGCTGAACGAAAGTGATTTGCCTATCTGCTGCACCGCCTATACCCCTTGTTTCCGTCGTGAAGCAGGTAGTTATGGGGCGCACGTTAGGGGGCTGAACCGCTTGCACCAGTTCGACAAGGTCGAGATAGTGCGTATAGAACACCCCGACAACTCCTACAAAGCCTTAGAAGGAATGATTGAGCACGTAAAAGGCATTTTAAACGAACTGAAATTACCTTACCATATCCTACGCCTTTGTGGGGGCGATTTAGGCTTTACTTCTGCCATTACCTACGACTTTGAAGTCTATTCCACCGCCCAACAAAAGTGGTTAGAAATAAGTTCTGTATCAAACTTTGAAACCTTCCAAGCCAACCGACTCAAATTGCGTTTCAAAGACAATGAGGGCAGAAACCGCTTAGCACACAGCCTGAACGGTAGCTCATTGGCTTTGCCACGCGTTTTGGCTGGTATTTTGGAAAACTACCAAACCCCCGAAGGTATTGTCGTACCCGAAGTATTAAGAAAATACACTGGCTTCGACATTATCAATTAACAGAAAGGGAGATAACCAAATAAAAAAACTCACCCCTATTTCACTAACGCGGAGTACAAGCTCCGTAACAATAGTGAAATAGGGGTGAGTTTTTTAGTTCTTACCTGATATTTTAAGTTATCCTCTCGGCTACTACAGCGTAGTAACGCGGCGTGAAGAGGCGCAAAAAGGGGCGCAAACCAAACTTCTGTACAGGGTGCGTCCATTTTTTGCGATACAAAATCCGAAAGCCTGCTTTAGCAAGGAGGAAATCCAGTTGCCAGCTTTCAAACTCGTGGTAATGGCAGTCACGTGGGTCGGCAGTATTGCGGTAAGCCTTAGCAAACCAAAGACGCAAAGGCACCGTAATAAGCACCTTTTGGGTAGGTATATTTTGCAGAACTGCCAAAGGGTTTACCAAGTGTTCTAAAATCTCTAAAGCAGTAGTAAAATCAGCTTGAAAGGCTTGCAGAGTCGAGGCTTCAAAGTCTAAATCCTGACCAGCAGTATTAAGTACGGTATAGCCCTCTTCCTTCATAATAGTCGAAAAAGGATTCTCGACCCCTACATCAAGAATAGTACCCCCCATAGGAGCAAACTCTTTAAGGATACTCAGGGTATGTTCATAGCGTTTTTTAGGCAGTTTTTTGTACATAACTATTAAGAATTAAGAGCAGACATTTGTTTTTTAATGCGCATCAAGCCAGTTAGCTCCTACTCCTAAATCGGCAACAAGGGGAACGGCAAGGGTAAAGGCATTTTCCATAGCTTCTTTAATAAGAGGCTTAACAAGTTCTAATTCAGCTTTGGGAACATCGAACACCAACTCATCGTGTACTTGTAGTAGCATACGGGTTTGAAGTTGCTGGGCTTGTAACTGCTGGTGTATGCGTATCATCGCTATCTTGATAATATCGGCAGCCGAGCCTTGTATGGGGGCATTCACAGCATTGCGTTCGGCACCTCCGCGCACCACTTGGTTACGTGAGTGAATGTCGGGCAAGTAACGCCTACGCCCCAACACAGTTTCTACATAGCCGTGTTCTTGGGCAAAGTGTATTTGTTTATTAATGTAGTTTCGCAGATTAGGATAGGTAGCGTAATAAGTATCTATAAGTTCCTTGCTTTCCGAACGTGACAAGTCGGTTTGAGCCGACAACCCAAAAGCCGACACACCATAGATAATACCAAAGTTTACAGTTTTGGCGTGGCTGCGCTGCTCACGCGTTACCTCTTCCAAAGGCACTTGGAATACCTTAGCGGCCGTAGCACGGTGAATATCTTCATTGCGAAGGAAAGACTCAATCATATTGTGTTCTTCACTTAAAGAAGCAATAATGCGAAGTTCTATTTGTGAGTAGTCGGCAGAGAGCAATACGTAATCATCATTACGAGCAACAAATGCCTTGCGTACCTGTTGTCCGCGAGGGGTGCGTATAGGGATATTCTGTAAGTTAGGGTTATTACTGCTCAAACGACCTGTAGCAGCTACTGTTTGCATATAGGTAGTGTGTACACGCCCAGTAACCGGACTCACCTCCAATGGCAGCGCATCTACATACGTCGATTTTAGTTTCTGTACTTGTCGCCATTCCAATATATCGGCTACTATAGGGTGCTTAGCAGCAAGAGGTGCTAAAACCTCTTCGGAAGTTGCATACTGACCCGTTTTTGTCTTTTTGGGTTTGCTGTCAATCTTTAGCTTTTCAAAGAGGATATCGCCTAATTGTTTGGGTGAAGACAGATTAAATGATTCACCTGCCTGCTGTGCAATAGCTGTTTCTAACTGGGCTATATCGGCATCTAAGGTTTTAGCGTATTCTTTCAGAAAAGCCACATCAAGGTTTACCCCTTCGCGTTCCATAGCCGCAAGAACCTTTATAAGAGGTGCTTCTAAGTCGGTATAAATCTTCTGAGCATTCACTTTAGGGAGCTCTTCCTTAAAGATATTTTTTAGTTGCCAAGTTACATCGGCATCTTCTGTAGCGTATTCTTTTACCTGCTCTAAGGGGACGGTACGCATAGAGCGTTGCGCTTTGCCTTTTCCTATAAGACTCTCAATAGCAATAGGGGTATAATTTAGGTACGTTTCACTAAGTATGTCCATATTATGGCGCATATCAGGATTGAGAAGATAGTGAGCAACCATAGTATCGAATAGTGCCCCTTGCACCTCAATACCGTAGTTTTGCAGTACTTTTATATCGTATTTGAGGTTCTGCCCTACTTTAGCTATTTGAGCATTTTCAAAGAAAGGGCGAAACTGCTGCACTAAAGCAGTAGCTTCAGTTCTATCGGTAGGGAAAGGCAAGTAATAACCTTTATGGGCAGCCCAGCAGAAAGAGATACCTACCAATTCCGCCTCGAGGTCGTTAATACTTGTAGTTTCGGTATCAAAGCATACTTCAGTTTGTTGTAACAGTACTTTTAGCAGCAGCTGTTGTGCCATAGGGGTATCGGCTAACTGATAAAAGTGAGGGATATTGGCACTGTTGTTTTTCTCGATAACCACTTGTGGTTGTGCAAACAAATCACCTTGTGCGGCAAACAAATCCAACTGACCGTTCTTATTTACAGCAGGAATTACAGGTGCTGTTTCGGGCTGATAGACTTTTAGGAAACTCTGCAATAACTGTCGGAACTCCAGCTCATCAAAGATTTTGGTAACCGCCTCAAAATCGGGGGTACTCATAGCAAAGTCTTCTTCATCAAAAGTAACAGGCACATCGAGTATAATAGTAGCCAACTGTTTGGAGAGCAATCCTTTTTCTTTGTTGTTCTCTATATTCTCACGTAGTTTCCCTTTCAGTTGATGGGTATTAGCAAGCAGATTTTCCATAGAGCCAAAGTCGGCAAGGAGTTTTTTAGCAGTCTTCTCTCCTACCCCTGGCAAACCAGGTATATTATCTACGGCATCGCCCATCATACCCAAAAAATCAATTACTTGTAAGGGGTTTTGCACTTCAAACTTCTCTTGCACCTCTTTCACTCCCCATATTTCAATATCGTTACCCGAGCGGGCAGGGCGATAGATGAAAATATTATCACTTACCAGCTGAGCATAGTCTTTATCGGGGGTTACCATATACACTTGGTAGTTCTGTGCTTCAGCTTGTTTGGAGAGGGTACCAATAATATCGTCGGCTTCATAGCCTTCTTTCTCGATAATAGGAATGCGGAGTGCTGTAAGAATATCGTGTATATAAGGAATAGCTAAGCGGATAGCTTCTGGGGTTTCCTCTCTATTTGCTTTATACTCGGCAAAGGCTTCGGTGCGCGCCACACTCCCCCCTTTATCAAAAGCTACTGCCAAATGATCGGGCTTTTCTTTTTTAATAACATCAAAAAGAGAGTTTACAAAGCCTAATATAGCCGATGTATTTAGTCCTTTGGAGTTAATACGCGGGTTTTTGATAAAAGCGTAATACCCTCTAAAGATAAGGGCGTAGGCATCAAGTAAGAAGAGGCGTTTTTTCATTATATCAGGTTGTTCGGATTATCTTTATTTGTTTGATTCGTTTTTTATCAAAGGATTCTACTATAAACTTATAGTTATTAAAAATTATAGGCAATCCTTTCTGAGGGAAGTTTCCTGCCACTTCTAACAAAAATCCTGCGAGGGTTTCGGCATCACCGCGTTGTGCGTCAAAAAGTTGTTCTTCTTCATCGGTAAACTGCATAATGCGGTAAAAGTCTTTCAGCACAGTTTTCCCCTCGAACAGATAGGTATTATCGCCAATTTTAGAGTAAGTAACATCTTCATCGTCAAACTCATCGTTAATACTACCTACTATTTCTTCCATAATATCTTCAAGGGTAACAATACCGCAAGTACCTCCGTACTCATCTACCACTACGGCTAAATGTATTTTCTTCTCTTGAAACTCGGTTAATAAATCATCTAACTTCTTATTCTCGGGTACAAAAAATGCTTTGCGCATTACGGTTGTCCAATTAAAATTAGGCTTATCAATATATGGCAAGAGGTCTTTGATGTAGATAACGCCTGTAATATTGTCCAGATTATCGTGGTATACAGGTATGCGCGAGTAGCCCACCCTAACTATTTCGCTCAGTACTTCGGCAAAAGGAGTATCGTCACTAAGTGCAAAAATATCTACACGGGGCATCATCACCTCACGGGTTTCGGTATTCCCAAAGGACACTATGCTTTCCAACAGTTTCTTTTCCTCATTAGTAGTATCTTCTTCGGAGGCTAATTCTAAAGCCTGCGACAGTTGTCCTACCGATATATTACTCTTAGTTTTACCCAAGCGTTTTTGTATCCATACTGTAAAGCCTTTCATCGGGATACTTATGGGTGTAAAAAGCGTATCGAGGGAATAAATAAAGTAGACAATACGTCGGGCAAAAGTCAAGTTATTGCGGTTAGCGTATATTTTAGGCAAGATTTCACCGCATAGTAACAGTACAAAGGTCACCACCCCTACATTCATTATCTCGTAAATGATAGGGTTTTCAATGCCCTTGAAAAGAAAATCTCCTAAATCGACAAAGAGGAGAACGATAGAGATATTCACTAAGTTATTAGCTATTAATACAGTAGCTAATAGTTTCTTAGGGTTATCTATCAGTTTAACAATCAGGTTGTTAGTAGGGTTGTTTTCTTCTTTCAGCTCGTCTATTTCGGTAGGAGAAAATGAAAAAAGAGCTACTTCAGCCCCCGATATGAGTGCTGAGCACAACAGTAATAAAAAGAAAATAGCAAATTGAATAATGATACCCGCATTGGCTGCCAAAAACGACATAAATAGGGGTACCGAGACAGGTTCTGTTTCCAAAGTATAATTTGTTAGGTATTAAAAAGGAAGCCCATCATTAGGTTTATCGGCTGCTAAGGGTTCTGTATTTTCAGCAGTTTTAGGGGCTCGTGTGTTAGGCAATAGGTGAAAGTCGGTTACCACTACTTCGGTAATATAGTGGGGGGTACCGTCATCGGCTTGCCAAGAGCGCGTTTTTAGCCTACCTTCCAGATAGATAAGGTCTCCTTTTTGAGTGTATTTTTCAATAACTTCTGCTTGTTTATTGCGCACTACAATATTGTGCCATTCGGTAGTAACTACTTTTTCATTGGTATTCCTATTGGTATATTCATCATTGGTAGCCAATCGGAACTGACCTACGCAATTTCCTTCACTATAGTAAGTGAGCTTTATATTGTCGCCCATTCTTCCTAATAAGGTTACTCTGTTCAAATTTCCGCTCATTGTTATAAGTATTAGAGGTTATAAAAACACCCCAAAAGTACAACATTTTTTTATAACTGCCAAAAATCTTCTATAAATTTTGCAGTAAGGGCAGCTACCGGATAGGCGGTTATATCGGCTATAAATATCGCATTATCAAGGGGTTCAGCAGTCATCAATACCCAAAAAGAAGTGTAAATATGCTGGTGGGTAAGCTTGTGGATTACAGGATTTTCATTGTACAACACAGGCTGCAGAAGGGGGTGTTTTGCCGCTAAAATGGCTACCATCTCATCATAAGTAACAGGGTGCTTACTCTCTATTAACGGAAACTCATAAAGTCCCTGCCATATATCCTTAGTGGTACGTTTTTGCAAGCAAGTTTTCTTGTCGGGGGTAAGCCACACAAGGTAGTTAAAATAGCGTTTTTTAATACTGATTTTCTTCAGTTTTACCGGCAGTGAAGTTACTTGCTGGTGCTGGTATGCCCAACAGCGGTTTTGGAAGATACAATCATTGCAGTTAGGAGCTTGAGGAGTACAAACCAAGGCACCGAACTCCATCAGGGCTTGATTATAGGTAGCAGGTTGTTTTTTATCTAACAACTCATTGGCTAAGGTGCGAAATTCTTTAGTTCCTTCGGGGGTATTAATAGGAGTTGCTATACCCCAGAGGCGTGACAATACTCTATACACGTTGCCATCGAGTACAGCGCGAGGTTCGTCATAGCAAAAAGAAGCAATGGCACTGGCGGTATAATCGCCAATGCCTTTAAGTTTTATAAGTTCATTATAGGTTTTAGGAAACTCACCCCCCAGTTTATCTGTAATATACTGGGCAGTATGATGCAGGTTTTTAGCTCGGGAGTAGTACCCCAAGCCCTGCCATAGTTTTAGCACCTGTTCTTCGGGCGCCTTCGCTAAGGCTACTACCGTAGGAAATTCGGCAATGAAACGCTGGTAATAGGGCAGCCCTTGCACTACACGTGTTTGCTGCAAGATAACCTCCGACAGCCACACCTTGTAGGGGTCGGTAGTACCACGCCAAGGCAGTATGCGTTGTGCCGTAGCGTACCAAAGTACTAATTCTTTAATAAACCAATCTGCCAAAGTACCTATCTGCTAATTACACAATCACAGCGGTACCGCTTACCGTAACCATTAGCATACCGCCATTGGCGCCTACAGTTTCATAATCGAGGTCGATACCTACCACTGCATTGGCACCGCGTTGTGAAGCGCGTTGTTCTAATTCGGCAAGAGCTGTTTCTTTGGCTTCGATAAGCACCTTTTCATAAGTAGTGGAGCGACCTCCAAAAAAATCGGTAAGCCCTGCCATAAAGTCTTTAATAGCATTCGCCCCGATGATAGTTTCACCGGTTACGATGCCTAAATACTGCTTAATAGGGTGCCCTTCAAGCGTAGGGGTAGTACTTAAAATCATACAGAATAATTAATTAGTTTTTTCTTCCTTTTTCTCTTCTTCGGGCTGTTTGGTAGCGTCTTTAAACTCGCGAATACCATTCCCCAAACCTCGCATTAGTTCTGGTATTTTTTTACCTCCAAAAAGCAAGAGTATAAGGGCAACAACTATAATAGCTTGCCAAGGGCCTATTACGCCTAAAAATATACTTAAATTCATACCTTCAATATTTACTAATTAGGTGGCAAAGATACGTTCTTTTTTCTTCTTACCCTAATTTATTTTACTTTTTCTAATTTGAGTTTATCCATTGCCTGCTTAATAGCATCGCGGTGTCCGCTTCCGTACAGTATTACTATCTTTTTATGCGGTGCTTTCACAAGGGTTTCTGTTATATAATCATTCCTTAACCCGTAAATCAAAGCATATCGGTATTCCAACCATAGTTTAGGTTTCTTACACTTGTATTTTTCGTTCAGCGGAGTAGCAAAATCACAGTCGTCCAACTCTATTTCGGCATCTTCACCTCCTACCTTTCCTACCAAAGGTATTAGCTTATCTAATGCCATATCAAGCCGCACATCTTGAAGGGTATCAATACCGGTGTTCTCTCGGCTCTGCCCTACGTATCGTTTAAATTTAACAAATGAACGGTTTTTGCTATTCTTATCATAGGCTCCCTTTATGTGGAAGCCCAATACTTTGCGCGCTTTCCTGTAAACAGTATCTCGTTGCGCCGGCGTAAGTGAGTCGGTCATAGTTACGCCTTCATAGTAAATAGCGTATCCGTCTTGTCGTTTTTTAGTAACAAAATCTTTCACTTGGTCATAATACTCCTGTTTTGAAACGTGTACCATCGGGATAAAAATCACCTCACGTTCGGCATCTTTCCAAGTAACTTTTTTATCTATAATCGGTTTCGTATTATATAGTTTCACAAACAGACTATTGCACGAACTCAGCGCAAAAGCCAACAGCAATAAGGTTGTTATTCTTTTCATAGTTGCTTTTCTGGTTAGTTTTTTTGCTGAACTACCTCTATTTAACAAACTCTATCGATTTAATAATAGCTTCTAATTCAAAAAGCATATCACGTTTTTCCACCCCTGGTGAAAACAAAAATCCTTCGGCTACTAACAAACGGTTATTAGGCTCATCTTCAATGATGTAGTTAATATAAGGGCCTCCCAGCGCAAAGTTCTTCACTTCCCACAAGCCCTTACTTTCAATAGCTTTTCTATCTTTAATTTTAACATCGCTAATACTGGGTGCCAAGAAAGTTTCGGTGAGCATATACATTCCTTCTTCGGGACCTGGTATGTATTTTTCACCTATCGAATCGCGCATACGCACAATAGCTTTTGTGCGTTTCTCAGGGTCGGAAGGGATACTATTTAAAGGCATTTCATACAGTATTACGCTCGATTTGCCTCCTTTAATAGGGCGTTCTATCCAAAAAAAGTTATTTTCGTGCTTTACAATTTTGTAGAATGAAGGCATCGTAAGCCTTACCCCAAGGGTAGCGGGTACTTCTACTTCGGTATTAAGAGATTTCTGGAATCTGTTACGCGTTTCGGCAAGTTCATTTTCTTTAAAAGCCTTTATAAACCTGTCGTGATACTCTTCCACCTTGCAAGCAATATCACGTACTTTAGGACCTTGTACCTTTGCCACTACCTGTGGTTTGGCATAAAGATTTTCGGCGATAGAGGCAGCTTTTTCATCATCGCGTAGTACAATGATGATATTGCGGCTATTACGAGTATTCCCTTCAAAAACTTGTGGAGGCACTTGGTGAAGAGAGAAGAGAGGTTCTTCATTAGGAAGTCCATCTACAGGAGCCGCAAAGTAACGGCGGATAGTATCACCTACTGCTCCTTCCCACAAATCATTGTCGATTACCACCGCCAAACTATTGATAGGCCCCACTGATGCAGGCAAATACTTTTCGGTATTTTTATTGTCGGAGCAAGCCGTAGCCAATGAAATGAGTGCTAAACTTATGAATAATAAGCGTTTCATAAAAAAAGAAAGTTAAAATAATTACTTTAAATACTTATAGAGAAATCACAGCGAAAATCGTGCCAATTTAGTCATTAGTTATTAGTCGCTAGTCTTTAGCGGTCAAAACGGCTCAATTCATCTAACAAATCCAATTCCCTCATTTGTTAATCTCCTCCAGCGAGGGCTCACAGCTGGGTATGTAAAACACAGATAACACGGATTTTGTCACGGTTATTTTTTAGATAGCCATCGGATTGGCAGCTAAAGCAGTTGGATTTTCACGGAACGATATCAAGGGTAAAAATCAGCAAATTAGAAAATGAGGAAAATGTAATGTTTTGGGGATTTTGTTGCGAATAATGTAAAGTGAGGAGGTGTTTTTTATATGCTTGATATTCAGTGATGTAACACTTATCCTTCGCTCACCCTTCGCTCTGCCTTCGCTCACCCTTCGCTCTGCCTTCGAGATGGCTATAAGCTGCTTTTATTGCTATTATTGATGTAATAAGCTGATTGTTAGAGAATTGTGTTTTTCGGGTAAAATAAGAAGTTTGGGAGGGGATTTTTGCATTATTCGCAAAGAAAATGAGAAAATTAGGAAATTTGGGAATTAGCAAATTAGCAAATTAGCAAATTAAGGTGTTCGCATTTAGCTTTAGGCAGCAAGCTGCCTGTTAAAGTCTCACACTGATTACAGAGATAACACGGATTTTGTTACAGATTTTTTTTGCTTAGATAATGGTAACTCACATTTCCTCATTTCCTCATTTTCTCATTTGCTAATTCTCTAATTTGCTAATAAAAAAAGAGACTGCTCCGGTGAACAGTCTCTTTTTTATATGGTCGCAAAATGCTTATCTTCTTAATTCCTCTTCAGATATAACCAACCTACTTGACTTTGTTGTTGGTTGTTCTCGT
>CAUREJ010000008.1:0-56978 GCA_963523735.1 uncultured Capnocytophaga sp. | reverse complement strand
GCTACAGGCAACTTATTCTGAACCATCAAATCACTATCTTTTGATTCTGTTACAGTCATAAAGAAAAACAAAAGCATAAAAATAATGTCAGGCAAAGAAGCCGTTGAGATAGGAGGCGTATCGCCACTTTTCTTTTTTGTAAATTTTGACATACTCTTTAATTTTAGTGTTTTTTAGGTGCAGTTTCTATAAGCTTCCTTGGGAATAGCTCTTGTAGTTTTGTAATAATTGGCTCCAACTGATCTTTACGAGATTTAGGAGTACGAGCAGCGTTAAATTCTTCTTCTATCTGTTCGTATGAAACCTCATTAGGGAACAAACGTTGGCGTTCGCGCTCACGTAACTCATTATAAGCTTTCACTAACTCGTTTTGAACCGCTACATAAGTTTTATATGATGTTTCACGGTCGTTTCGTAATGAAATGATAGCTTTATCAGGGTTATCAGATGAGCTAGCGTCCTTTTTACCTCTACAATGTGCACAAGTACCATCGCCATTGTTATCCAAGAAATCAAGGGCAGTTTGCTTAACATCTTTCAGTTCTTTAATCTGATTGTTGATAAGTAACTGGTTATTTTTGTTTACAACTACTACCAACACGTTTTTCTCTTTCACTATTGGTGGTGGTGGAGCGTCAGCAGGTTGTTTAGGAGGCAATTTTACAGTAATCCCTGAATTGCTTTCAATGGTTGTTGTTACCAAAAAGAATATCAACAGCAGGAAAGCAATGTCAGCCATTGACCCTGCATTTACCTCAGGTATTGAACGTTTTGCCATAATTTTTTATTTCATTAGTGCTTTTTTGACGTTAGAGGCAACTACAGCTACAACTGCTGCCGCAACCAATAAGTACAAAGCTATTAAACCTGTGCTTACCCATTTACGTACAGATTCGCTCGCTTTTTTCACATCTTCACTCGCGTTAGCTTCAGCAGCTCCTGATGAGAAGATATAAGCTATCAATAGGATAGCAACAAAAGCACCTGTATAGATAAGCGTTTTTTTCAGAGCTTTAGGTGAGGCTATGATATTCTGTGCTGCTGTTACAAGTACTGCTACTAAAGCAATAGCTAATAACACATAAGTCAGCACAAATAAAGATTGCATAGTACCATTCTCAGAGTCTACTTTATCAGTGAAAGCTAATACCCCCCACAGTATTACTCCGATTACTCCTAAAGCAATCGCTACGTATTTTCCAATTTTATACATACTTAAAGTTGTTTAAATGGGTGAGTAATTTATTTTATTTTTTTAGCTACTAATAGGTCGATAAGTGAGATAGAAGCATCTTCCATATCATTTACAATAGCATCAATTTTAGCAATGATGTAGTTATAGAATACTTGAAGTATCATTGCAACGATCAAACCGAATACAGTAGTAAGCAACGCTACTTTAATATCGCCTGCAATAAGAGATGCATCCAAACCACCAGCAGAACTAATCTTATCAAACGCCTCAATCATACCAATTACCGTACCCATAAACCCTAACATCGGTGCAATAGAGATAAATAGTGAAATCCAAGAAACGTTCTTTTCTAACTGACCCATTTGTACGCCACCATAAGATACTACTGATTTCTCAACCATATCAATACCTTCTGATGAACGGTCTAACCCTTGATAAAAGATAGAAGCTACAGGTCCCTTAGTGTTACGGCATACTTCTTTAGCAGCTTCAACACCTTTGCTATCCAAAGCTTCTTCAACATCTGCTATCAACTTTTTAGAATTAGTAGTTGCCATATTGAGGTAAATAATTCTCTCAATAGCTACTGCCAAACCAATAATCAAGCAGAGCAAGATAGGAGCCATATAGGTAGGACCACCTTCAATAAAACGCTCTTTAAACACTTGGTGGAAGCCTTTGCTTTGTTGTACTGCCTCAGCAGCTTCCTGTGCACTAACCATTGCTACATTTAGAATTAGCATTGCTACTAAAAGTAGCTTAGATGACATTTTTTTCATTTGATTAATCTTTTTAAATTGTTAGTTAATAATTCAATTTTTAATTAATGTTATAAATTTGAAAGAAGCAGAGAGGAAGGGATTCGAACCCTCGATACACTTTTGATGTATATACACTTTCCAGGCGTACTCCTTCAACCACTCGGACACCTCTCTATTTCTGAACGCCAAAGTAACAAAATATTTTTGTAACTGGCAAATTTTTTTCTTAATTTTTTACTAAACTTCTCCCGCTATGCTCTCTTCAAATTTGATTTTGAACAAGTTATGAGAAATATTTTTTTTCAACAAAAGCATCATTTTTGTAATTGCCGACTCTGTTGTAATGTCCTTCCCATCAATTATACCCATCGTTTTGAGAGCTTCACTCGCCGCATATTTCCCCATTATTACACTACCTCCAGAACATTGAGTTACATTCACAATATGTATCCCTTTACCTATAGCAGCTCGCAAACTCTCTAAAAACCATTCATCGGTAGGAGCATTGCCCGAACCATAAGTTTCCAAAATCACTCCCTTTAGGTTAGGAATACTAAAAAAAGCATTTAGCAATTCTAAGGTAATACCAGGGAACATTTTCAAGATAGCCACCCGTTGTTCAAACTCTTTCCACACCTTTAAAGTAGTCGCAGTCTTTGGCTTCAGCAAGTTCTCTTTCATCACCTTTAAGTGTACCCCACTTTCAACTAATAAAGGGTAATTAGGTGAGGTAAAAGCCTGAAAATGCTCAGCATTCACTTTGGTTGTTCGGTTACCTCGATACAGCTTATACTCAAAATAAAGCCCCACTTCCTGTATTACCGACCTTCCTTTCTCTTTTAAGGCAGCCAATTGTATTGAAGTTATAAGGTTTTCTTTAGCATCGGTACGCAAATCTCCTATCGGGAGTTGTGAACCTGTAAATATAACAGGCTTGGACAAACCTTGTAACATAAAACTAAGTGCTGAAGCCGAGTAACTCATTGTATCACTGCCGTGTAGCACTACAAAGCCATCGTAATTGTCATATTCTTTTTCAATTACTTCAGCCATAGTAACCCAGTGCTGCGGATTCATATCCGATGAATCTATCACCTTTTCAAACGAGTGCACCGATATTTGGCAATCTAAATGCTCCAATTCAGGAATGCGTTTATAAAGGTTATCAAACTCAAAAGCACGCAAGGCTCCTGTTTTATAATCCTTTATCATCCCGATAGTACCACCGGTATAAATAAGCAATACTTTTGAATTATTAGTTTTCATTCACTTTGTTTTTTACAGGATTTGCGTACATTTCCAAAAACTTAGCTTGTGAAATATCATCTTGTGCCAAATCGTTCATTCGCTCCTTAAACCGTTTTTCTTCCTTTTCAGTATAGTGTTCCTTATATATAAAGGTGTTATTTTGCAAATCAGCAGCTATATAATTAGGAGGGAAGAGTTTGTATTGTTTGTGTATAGCAGCATCTAAACATTCAGCTACAGCTTGAAGTTGCTTATTAAGGTGTTGGTATTCAGCTTCTATAGCATCTAATTCCTCATTAAGAGGTTTGCCTACCGAAATATGCACCCTACCTTTCTGCCCTATCAACCCTTGAATGATATTCTCAAAATCTTCTTTATTAGTTTTTACATAAGTTTCACCTTTATGCTGAGCAATAAGTGCCGGAATTTTCAGTGCATCAGTAGGGTCAAACTCGTATGATATAGCCATAGGCACTATATTCAGCCTTTTGAGGTACTGCAAAGGCGACACCCCTTCAGGGGTGTTCAAAGTAAGCATTTTAAGCACTCCTTGCTGGGTACGATCATCACCGTTTTTAGTACGACCTTCACGCTGTGCCAACCATACACTTCGGTGATTATGAGTCACACAGTCATAAATATATTCCGACACTAATTTAGAGTGCTCAAGGGCTTCACGCGGAGGCAAACTTCTGTATATAATAATATTACGGTTCAGCATAGCCAGTATTTTCAGATACTTTTTGCGCAAAAGATTATCGCCCATAGCCGAAGCCGTCATTTCAAGCCCATTATTATGCAAAGCCACATTCAGCAGTGAAGTGTCCAAAATAATATCACGGTGATTAGAAATGAATGTATGAGCACTTCTCGTTTTTAAATTCGAAAAACCTTCGCAAGTAAATTCTGAAATACTTTTCTCAATAGCCTTCACCACCACCTGATACATTATACCTACCTGAAAATCAGTAACCTTTTGGCAAGAAAGCAATTTTTGTTCGCATTCTTGCGCAGTTTTATCAGGGAAAGCATAAGCCAACATCGCTCTAATTAAGGGATTATCCTTAATTTGCAGCAATGCTTCTGGCACTTCAGCATCAAAAAATGGCCGTATTGACTTGTAATAATCTTCCATTTCAGTTTCTTGTTCTGCTTAACAAAAGGCAAAGTAACGAAAAATATTTGATAATATACAATTAAATGTTAAATATTTTTTTCGCATTAGCCGTAGTTAGCTGAATTACATTAGTTAACGACTCCTGATAAATATCCGAAATCTTATCCGCTACTTGCAAAATATAAGCCGTTTCATTCCGTTTACCTCTATAAGGCACTGGTGCTAAGTAAGGCGCATCTGTTTCTAAAACAATATGTTCTAAACCAATATTTTTCAAAAACTGGTCTATCTTACCATTTTTAAAAGTCACTACCCCGCCTATACCTAAGTGTAAGCCATAGCCTATTGCTCTATGAGCTTGCTCTTCAGTGCCTGTAAAGCAGTGAAACACCCCATAAAGCCCTTCCCCTTTTTCAGTTTCTAACACTTCAAACACCTCATCAAAAGCCTCACGGCAGTGTATTACTATAGGCAGATGGTGTTTTTTAGCCAACTGTATTTGCCAAGCAAAAGCTTCTTGTTGTTGTTTCAAAAAAGTCTTATCCCAATACAGGTCAATCCCTATTTCGCCAATAGCACAAAAAGAATGCTTAGCCATCAAGTTCTGTACGTGGGCAAGTTCTTCCTTATAATTCTCGTTTACACTACAAGGGTGCAAACCATTCATAAGCCGCACGTAATCAGGATAATCAGCTTTAAGCCGAAACATTCGTTCTGTATATGAGCTATCAATAGCAGGGATACAGCAAAGCCTTACCCCTGCTGCCTTAGCTCTTGCTATCATCTCGGCACGGTCGGCATCAAATTCTTCCGAATATAAATGAGTATGCGTATCTATCATAAATCTTTAAGGTACAGGGTCATAACCACTTCCGCCCCAAGGGTGGCAGCTGCCTATACGCTTAATAGCCAACCAACCACCTTTCAGTAGTCCGTGTTTTTGTAGGGCTTCAATTGCGTATTGTGAGCAGGTAGGGGTATACCTACACGTAGGAGGTTTCAGTGGTGAAATAGCCACTTGGTAAAAACGCACTAAGTAAATGAAAAGGTATTTCATTTAGCAAAACGTTCTACTACTTCTTGGCTTACCCCTGTATTTGAGAAACCACCATCGTGGTATAAGTTCTGCATAGTCACTTTACGAGTAAGATCCGAGAATAAACTTACTGTATAATCAGCACAATCTTGGGCAGTAGCATTTCCTAATGGCGACATCGCATCGGCATAAGAAAGGAATCCGTCAAACCCCTTAACCCCCTGTCCTGCGGTAGTCGGAGTAGGTGATTGTGAAATAGTGTTCACACGTACTTTCTTATCCTTACCGAAGAAGTAACCAAAGCTACGAGCAATCGATTCTAAGTAAGCCTTATTATCAGCCATATCGTTATAATCAGGGAAAGTGCGTTGGGCAGCCATATAAGTAAGGGCTACAATGCTACCCCACTCATTCATAGCATCGTTCTTGTACAACACTTGGCAAACCTTGTGAAAAGAAAGAGCCGATACATCCCAACCTTTTTCAGTATTCACATAGTTAGATTCGGTATAAGGAATGTTTTTGCGCACATTAACCGACATACCGATAGAGTGCAATACAAAATCCAACTTACCGCCCAATATTTCCATAGCCTTAGTTACCAAGTTTTGGAGGTCGTCCATATTAGTGGCGTCGGCAGGAATTATTTCGGAGCCTGTTTTCTCTGCCAAGTTTTTTATTTGTCCCATACGCATAGCTATAGGCGCATTAGTAAGCACAAATTTACCACCTTCAGCGTGTACGCGTTCTGCTGTTTTCCAAGCAATAGAGTTTTCATCTAAAGCACCAAAGATGATGCCTCTTTTTCCTTTTAATAAATTATACATTTTTCTAGTCTTTAGTTATTAGTTTGTTAGTTATTTCTGTACATATTTAAAAACTGTTCAGGAGTGATAACCGAAATATCATCTACCAAAAAGTCTTTTGTGTTGCGAGTAATGATGATAGGAATATTGTTTTCTTTAGCAGTAAAATACTGATAAGCATCTTCAATATCCTTAAAATTTGAATAAAGAGCATTGTCAATAACATTCTGATTGAAAGGCAGTATTCTAACTATTCTACTCAAATCTCTCAAAATAGATTTTACATCTCTTCCTTTTATGTATTTGTGCAAATGATAAGTAATACTTCCAAATGATACAGCCGACAAGCACAAAGTTATCCTACCTCTATCCGATAAAGCAAAGATTTTTTCAGCATTCAAATAGAAAAAACGTCTTTGCAAAAGTAAATCTAATACAATATTAGCATCAATAAATACTTTCATATATGCTTACTATGTTTTTCTAAGAAATGCAAATGGTATTCTTTTCTCCAATCTTCTTCATCAGAATTTCTAATAGCTTGTATCAATTCTTCTTGCGTACCCAATGCTCCCGAAAGTCTTTTTACAAGAGGCGTTATCTCTATATCCCCATCATTCCAAAACTCCTGATACGCCAAATCCCCCTCAAGCAAAGCCACTTCAGGTTCTATTTCTGCTATGCTAATATTTGTGTTCATTTTACTTTTCAAATTCTTTTAAAGTACTGATAATAATACCGATGCAATCTCTTAGTTCCGCCTCGTTCATCACCAAAGGAGGAGCAAACCTAATAATATTCCCGTGAGTAGGTTTTGCAAGTAGTCCTTTATCACGCATCCTTAGGCAGATATTCCACGCAGTATCACTTTCTTCGGTATCGTTAATCACAATAGCGTTTAGCAAGCCTTTACCGCGTACTAAGGTAGCAATCTTTGACGTTTTTATATAATCACCTATTTCTTTCCTAAAAATCTCTCCTAAGCGAGCCGCATTTTCTTCTAAGTGTTCATCTTTAACCACTTCTAGGGCTTCAACAGCCACTGCTGCAGCCAAAGGATTACCGCCAAAGGTACTGCCGTGTTGTCCTGGCTTAATAACACGCATAATACAATCGTCGGCTAAAACAGCACTTACAGGATATACTCCCCCGCTAAGTGCCTTACCCAACACCAATATATCAGGTTTCACCTGTTCGTGGTCTACTGCCAAGCGTTTCCCCGTGCGGGCTACCCCTGTTTGCACCTCATCGGCTATAAAAAGAGCGTTATACTTTTCGCATAAGGCTTTAGCCCCTTTTAAATAACCTTCAGAAGGCACATACACCCCAGCTTCACCTTGTATAGGCTCAACCAAAAAACCAGCCACAGCAGCTGCATTATCGGCAAGTACCTGTTCCAAAGCCGCCAAATCATCATAGGGTATCGACACAAAGCCTGGTGTATAAGGACCAAAGTTCTTACGGGCATTCTTATCCGATGAAAAAGAAACTACCGTAGTAGTACGTCCGTGAAAGTTTTTATCGCATACTATGATAATAGCAGCACTCTCGGGCACCCCTTTTTGTTCATACGCCCATTTGCGACATATTTTAATAGCAGTTTCCACCGCTTCGGCTCCTGTGTTCATCGGAAGAACTTTCTCAAAACCAAAGTATTCGGTAACATACTTCTCGTATACCCCCAACTTATCATTGTAAAAAGCCCTTGAGGTAAGAGTAAGCGTTTGGGCTTGCTGGGCTAAAGCACCGATAATACGAGGGTGACAATGCCCTTGATTTACAGCCGAGTAGGAAGAAAGAAAATCGTAATAACGTTTTCCTTCCACATCCCACACATATACGCCTTGTCCTTTGCTAAGCACCACTGGCAGAGGGTGATAGTTATGTGCACCGTACTCGTTTTCCAGTGCCATAGCTTGTTCTGAGGTTAATTTCTGTGTTGTCATATTTTAAGTTGTTTTACTGTTTTCTATACATATTTAAAAACTGTTCAGGAGTAATAACTGAAAGGTCATCTACTAAAAAGTCTTTTGTATTACGAGTAATAATAATAGGGATATTATATTCTTTAGCCACAAAATACTGATAACCATCTTCTATATCCTTAAAATTTGAATAAAGAGCATTGTCAATAATATACTCATTGAAAGGCAATATTCTAACTATTTTAGCAAATTCTTTCAATTTGTTTTTAGTCTCTTCCTTAGTAAATTTCTGTTCTAAAAAATAAGTTATTGTTCCAAAAGAAAGTGCTGAAAAACACAAAGTAATTCGTTGCCTATTAGCCACTATAAAAACAGTCTTTGCAAGGTTAAAAAACTTATTCCTTTCAAGTAGTAAGTCCAAAGCTATATTGGTATCAATAAATATCTTCTTCATAATACTTTTCTAATATTCCCTTGCATAATTCCCCTTTCCAATCATTTTCATCAGTAGTAGCATTTAATTTTTGATAGAACTCTTTGGGGGTACCCAATATTCCAGTCAAATTTTCTATTGCTGCTAAAAACTCTCTGTCTTTATCAGTCTGAAAATCATCAAGGCACGCCAAATCCCCCTCAAGCAAAGCCACTTCAGGTTCTATCTCGGTTATGGCAATATTTGCATTCATATCTTTATTAATTACACCTTTTGTTTGCCCATTAACATATCATCACTGCCCCTACGGTAGCGTTGCTGGTTTCGTCTATAAGGATAGCACTACCCATAGGACTATTATCCTGAAAAGCATCATACACCAAAGCCGAAGCCGTCTTAATCCTTATTTTAGCTATCTCATTAAGTTTTAAGCTCTCTACATCAGTCGTTTGGTCAAGAGTATTAACATCTATTTTATAGGCTATTTCTTTCACTATAGCCCTTACCAACTTACTGCGTTGTTGTAACAAGTACTTATTACCTTCCCGCAGTTCACGTTTATCCATCCAGCACACTAAGGCTTCTATATCCTGTCCTTTCTTAGGTTCAGTCCCTTGGCTTACAAAGTAATCTCCGCGTGAAATATCAATATCATCTTCTATATGCAGCACTACAGGGTCACCAGCTTGAGCTTGTAACACCTCCTCACCATTGAGTTCTATTTTGGTCAATTTTGTGCTAATACCCTCAGGTTCAATAATAATCGAATCACCTTTGGAGTACGAGCCCGAAATAATTTGCCCTGCATACCCCCTGTAATCGTGCAAAGCCTCTGTCTGAGGGCGTATCACATACTGCACTTGGAAATGAGGTTTCTCATAGCTATCCTTACTAATCTCAACCGTTTCCAAGAAGTCCAACAATGATTTACCTGTATACCAAGGCATAGCCTCAGTAGCATTAACTATATTATCGCCCACAAAAGCCGAAATAGGAAAATAATGAACACTCTTAAGTCCCAAACGTTGTGCAATCACCTCGTATTCAGCCTTAATAGCGTCAAAAACCTCCTGATTATAGCCCACCAAGTCCATTTTATTCACTGCCACCACTACTTCTGGAATATTCAGCAGTGAAGCGATGATAGAGTGCCTACGTGTTTGTTCAGTCACCCCATTCCGAGCGTCCACCAAGATGATAATCAAATCAGAGTTCGAAGCCCCAGTAATCATATTACGAGTATACTGAGTATGACCAGGAGCATCAGCAATGATAAATTTTCGTTTAGGAGTAGCGAAGTAGCGGTAAGCCACGTCAATAGTAATACCCTGCTCACGTTCAGCCCGCAATCCATCAGTAAGAATAGCGAGGTCAATACCATCGTCATTCTTATTTTTTGATTGTTGTTCAAGGGCTTCCAGTTGGTCAGCCAAGATACTTTTACTATCGTATAACAGTCTGCCTATCAAGGTACTTTTACCGTCGTCTACATTTCCGGCAGTGATAAAACGCAATATATTCATCAGTATATTTTCGTTAGAGATTTTAATTTTTGGCAAAGATACAAATAAATTATCAATTAACAATGAACAATGAACAATTAGTCCCCCGATTCCACCACCAATCCCACAATTTGCTAATTTCCTCATTTGCTAATTTCCTCATTTGCTAATTTCCTCATTTGCTAATTTCCTCATTTGCTAATTTGCTAATTTTTATTGCGAATAATGCAAAAATCACCCACCTCAACTCCCATTTTTGGCGAAAAACATAATCTCTTAACAATCAGCCCGTTACCTCACTAACACTACCAAAAGCCTCTCGAAGCTACTTCGAAGCCATCTCGAAGCCATCTCGAAGGCAGAGCGAAGGGTGAGCGAAGGATAAGCGTTACTTCACTGAATATCAAGCTTTTTAACTCCATCTCTTCACTTTGCATTATTCGCAACAAAAAACTAAAAACATTGCATTTTCCTCAAAACCTCTATCCACTAACCCCTATCCACTAACCCCTATCCACTAACCCCTATCCACTACCCCCTATCCACTACCCCCTATCCACTACCCCCTATCCACTACCCCCCTATCCACTATCCCCTAATTTTTGGCACGAATTTCGCTACTATTTCTTTATAAAATATCATTTATCACTATCAAACGTATGAAAAAGTTACTTTTATTATCTTTTGTAGCCTCAGCATCTTTAAGTTGGGGGCAACAAGTAGGAGCTGCCGGACGCCTGCTCGAAAATGAATACCGGCAAAACCGACAAAGCCGTATGGTAAGCGGACGTAATGACAATATAGTTATAAACCTCGATTATTGTTGGGAACAAGACTATAATGAAGGATATGCCGAAATCTTTGTACGCATACCCGAAGGAGGACGTTTTACTGTAAGTATAGGCGACCAAGAAATCACCAATGCCAATGGTATGTTCCGCTTCTTCGATGTCCCCGCCATCTCACAACCCCTAAGCATCTGGCAAGGACGCACCCTCATCTACCGAGTTACCCTTTCCCCTCGTGACAACACCCGTATGGTAATGGACTTTTTCTCGCGTGAAGGACTCTATTTACTCGAAGAAGTACGACTTACTAACAACCTACCCTCCTACCAAGGAAGGCAGTGGAACGATTTGTGGAACAGGTCATATTCAGGCAGAAACTACAACCCTCAGCACCCATACCCACCCGCTGTAGCTGTACAACCTATGCCTCCAGCCGAGTTCGACAAGTTTTTCCGAATGTTCAAAAAAGAAACTTTTGACGATGATAAACTGTCCTTTTTCCGTATGCAGAAAAACCTAATAACACTCACCACCAATCAAGTAGCCCAGCTAATGGGAACTATGTCTTTTGGTGATAATAAGTTAGCACTCTCCAAAGAAGCCTTTAGCCGTGTAGTCGATCCTTATAACTACTATTTATTGTTAGATAAACTCACTTTCTCATCCGAAAAAGACGAGCTTAAAGCATTTTTACAATCAATGCAGCAATAAGCCCCCATAGCGCAACCCTCTTAAAAAGAAAGTGTAAGTTATAGGAGTATAACAAAAAACTATTAACCAAAATTGTAAATATGAAAAAGTTTTTATACTTTTGCAGCAGATTTATAACAAATAATACCTAACATTTAAAAAAACATATTTAGTATGGCTTTAGAAATAACAGACAGAAATTTTGAGGAATTAGTGCTAAAAAGCACTGAACCAGTATTAGTAGATTTTTGGGCAGTATGGTGCGGACCTTGCCGTATGCTTGCCCCTGTAGTTGAAGAAATAGCTAAGGAATACGAAGGCAGAGTAGTAGTAGGAAAAGTAGATGTAGATAACAACCAAGAGTACGCTGCTAAATACGGCATTCGCAACATTCCTACAGTATTAGTATTCAAAAATGGTGAAGTAGTAGACCGCCACGTAGGGGTAGCTCCTAAAAAAACTTATACCGATGCCCTCGATACTCTATTAGGACAATAGCACCACCTCTATAAGTCGTTGTGCTACAAACAAAAAAGGCTATCAACAATTCTAATTGTCGATAGCCTTTTTTGTTATTAGTGTCCTAATTTGCTACTCAGCAAAAGGTGAAGGCAAGTTCACAAAAGCCTCGTGAATTTTCGCCGCCAGCTCCTTGAACTCATTATCTGTCATTTGTACTTTATGCTGAAAAGTCATTTCACTCATCTCGCTAATAGGAATAAGGTGTACGTGTGTATGAGGCACCTCTAAGCCAACTACAGCCACACCCACACGCTTGCAAGGCACTACTTCTTGCAAAGCCAAAGCCACCCGCTTACTGAAGTACATCAGCTTGAGGTACTGAGCGTCGTCCATATCAAAAATATAGCTAATTTCCTCCTTAGGAACACAAAGCGTATGCCCCTTAGCATTAGGGTTAATGTCTAAAAAAGCAATAAAATCCTTGTCTTCAAATATCTTGTAACAAGGAATTTCTCCATTAATGATTTTAGTAAATATACTCATTTTATTAGGTATTAGGGGTTATCTGCTTATTTCAAGAATTTCCATTTTCAAGGTACCATTAGGCACTTTAATCTCAGCTATTTCACCTACCGATTTGCCCAATAAGCCCTTCCCTATAGGGGAACTTACCGATATTTTACCAGCTTTTAAGTCAGCTTCACTTTCAGCCACAAGGGTATAGGTAATTTCCATTTTATTAGCCAAGTTCCTCATTTTAACCGTCGATAACACCAATACCTTATTAACGTCAAGCTGAGATTCATCTATAATACGAGCATTAGCCACCAACTCCTCTAATTTAGCAATTTTCATTTCAAGCAATCCTTGAGCTTCTTTAGCGGCATCGTATTCAGCATTTTCAGATAAGTCTCCTTTATCACGAGCTTCCGCAATCGCTTGTGAAGCGCGAGGGCGTTCCACATCCTTCAGCTGATTCAGTTCATCACGAAGTTTTTTTAATCCTTCAGCAGTGTAGTATGATACTTTCATAATGTCTTTTTTAATGTTGTTATGTTTATATAAAAATAAAAAATCCTCAAACAACTCTCTTGAGGATTTCTGGCGGCAAAGGTACAAAGTTTTTTTGAATTAACAAAATTTGTTGCACCTTTTACTCCAAACACCTAATACCCGATAGTAAAAACTTGATGCCTAAACTTGCTAATTAGAAAATTATTCTTATTTTTGTAGCCTAAAAATACAAAAAACACATTACTGTAAATACCCCTACTTTTCACAAAATAAACAAGTAGCAAAACATAACAACATATAACTATGGAATATTATAAATTGTACAGCACCCTAAAAACAGCCTTTGATACCCAGCAAAACACCGAATTGCCCGAGTTAGGCATCAGCATCTCGCATAACAACTTTTTTTCCGAAGGAGCCAAATACTACCTCCCTGGCAGTCAGCACCTATTTTGTAAGGAACACAACCTGCCCTTCACCTCGCAAAGTGCCCTCACTCACGACGATTTAGATTGGGTCGATTACGAAATAGAATGCAATATCCATTTTCAGTACCATATTGTACAGCCCCTAACACAGAAAGTCGCTAATGGGGTAATCATCATTCTGCACGGTTTAAATGAAAAAAAATGGGATAAATACCTCCCTTGGGCGCACGCTTTGGCAACTCAAACAGGCAAAGCCATAGTGCTTTTCCCAATAGCCTTTCACATGAGCCGAGCCCCCGAACGCTGGAGTTCACGCCAAGAAATGTACGCCATAGCCGAAAAGCGTATGACCGAGTTCCCCGATAATTCCGAAACCTCATACGTGAACGCCGCCACCAGCACCCGCCTCGATGCCTTCCCCCAACGCCTCTTCTGGTCAGGCTTGCAAACCTATAATGACATTGTGCAACTCATCAGCGATATAAAAGCAGGCACCCTACCCACCATAGCCCCCGATGCCAATATCAATCTGTTCGGGTACTCTATAGGCTCTTTCCTATCAGTTATCCTGATGATGGCAAACCCCAAAGGCTATTTCACTAATGCCAAGCTGTTCTGTTTTTGTGGAGGTATGACTATCGACCGTATGTTCCCTATTTCTAAATACATAATGGACGGACGTTCAGCTATCACTATGCAGAAAACCTTTGCCGAACTGCTAAGTACCAACTTTAAGAACGACAATCGTTTGCGCCATTACCAAGACAGCAACTTGCATTTTGAAGAAGGTTGGTTCAAAACAATGTTGCGCTACAATTATTATCAGAAAGAAAGAGAAAAGCGCTTTTCACAATTAGAGAAGCAAATCAAAGCACTTGTATTGGAGAAAGATGAAGTAACCCCTCCTATCGAGGCACTGAACACCCTAAAAGGAGGATACAGGAATATTAATATAGAAGTTGAAATAGATGATTATCCATATCCTTACACTCACGTAAGTCCGTTTGCACTTACCACTAAGAATGCAGCACAAGTAACCGAAGCCTTTCAGCGTTTTGCCAATACAGCAGCTAAATTCTATAGTAATTAACAAAAGAGGGGGGCTAAGCGAAAGCTTAGCCCCCCTCTTTGGTTAGTAGCTTACTTCTTTGAGTTCAGTACCAAAGAAAAGCACCTTTTCACCAAAACGTTCAGCAGCCTTTTCCAAAACTACCGGAAGTATTTCTTTTATAAACCGTAACATTTCCTGCGGATTTTGTTGTTCGTGATGAATAGCAAAATGAGGTTCAGTAGCATTCATCACCCTAAGAACACGTGTTCTTTCTACAGAATTAGATTCCTTAACAGTCGGGAAATAAAGTGTTTGCAACCACTCTTGCCAAGCAGTGAGTTCTTGGTCATTTACCACTGCCGTTAAATTATATACATACATAATCATTATTTTTTGCAAAGATAAAAAATATTGCGTACATTTGCACGCAAATAATAAAAAATAAACATTATGGCAAGCATTCGCAATTTAAAAAAGGACATCAACTATGTATTAGGTGATATTATCGATGCCGTGTATTTCACTGGCAAAATGCAGACTGAAGAAGGTAAATCCTTAGTAGCCGAAATCCTTAATGAGTTTGATACCCTTATCGACAAAGTAGCCGATAAGAACGTCGAAAACCGAGGAGCGCACCTCAAGCAAGTAAGAAGAGATTTTGCCGCAAAAGCAGCAGTACTTATCGAGAAGCTTAACGCACTATCTTAATCAGCCTATTAGCAAAGCAAAATAAAATTAGCCAATTGGCATACGCCAATTGGCTAATTGAGCATAAGTTTGTTTACCTTGAACATACTCTTTCCAAAGCTGCTCTTCGTCTAAAGAAACTTGTCGCTTAGCTAAGAATTCCTTTCCACAAGCATAGCATTTGTAACGCTGAATACCATTTATCTTGCCATTCTTCTTGGTTATTTTACTACCACACAGTAAAAGCGTATTTTTTGTTCATATTTTCAAATGCTTGCAAAGGTAGATGAAATAAGGGCTTATGCAACTTTTCAGCATTAATTTTGTCTATTAAGCCGTGTTTTTCTATTTGTACAAATAGTTGTAAACTAAAAAACACCTGTTTTTCAGTTTTTAAAAAGCATAAAAAAAGAGAGATTGCGGTTAAGCAATCTCTCTTTTGTGCTTTTTAATAGTTCAAATCTTAAAACTCTTAAAAATAAGCGTTAAGCATTATTGAAACAATGCCTAAGCCGTCTTTGCCTCCGATGTCGAAGCGCATTTTATTGGCACTGTCATTGCTTGCAAAGCCAAATCCTACACCGTAAGTGTATTCAGCTCCTAAAGCAACTTTAGGGAAGATGAAGTACTCAACACCTGCAAATCCGTTTACTCCTAAACCAAAGCCAAATTGTTTTTTGGCAGGAGAAGTAAATCCTACTAAAGCATCGGCTCCGTAGTAACCTTGTAGGCGGGTAGTACCTTTTCTCCACTCTTTACCGTAACCTGCTACTAAACCAAAAGCGGTAACAGCATCAACATCTTTAGCTTTTGAAAAGTTAAAGTTAAAGCTTGCTGTGTAACGAGTTGCGGTGTTATCAGTGTCAAATTTTTTACCAACAAGGGTAATGATTGAAGTAGGTGAAAAAACACCTTGGCTGTAATCTAATGGATTTTTAGCAACAAAAAGGTTGTCAGCACTATTACCAGCTGAGTGGTTAAAAGCGTTACCAACAAATTTGATAGCGTCATTCACTTTAAATCCAATTGCCCAATCACCTTGTTTAGGCAGGTATTGTTCTCCTTTAGAAGAAACCAAATCTTGTGCTGATACAGCACCAAAAGCAAAAACTGCTACTAATGATAAAATAATTTTTTTCATCTGATAAATGATTTTAATTTATTATTCTCTGCAAAAGTAAGATATTTTTATGTAACTACCAAATTTTTTTACGTTTTTTTCTCTTTTAATAGGCTTTTGCAAACAAAACACGTCGTTTAGAAGGTTTTCCTGAGTACATACAAACGCCCTCTTCTTCCTTGCTATCTAACGGAATACAACGTATGGTTGCTTTGGTTTCTTCTTTAATACGAGCTTCTGTTTCGGGAGTACCGTCCCAGTGAGCAGAGAAAAAGCCACCTTTGGTTTCCAATAATTCTTTGAACTCGTCATAGCTGTTCACCTCGGTAATATGGCTGTTGCGGTATGCCAAAGCCTTGTTATATATATTTGTTTGTATATCTTTTAATAACTGTTGTATATGAGCAACTATCTCATTGCCTGCTACAACTTCTTTGGTAAGGGTATCTCGGCGCGCTACCTCGAAAGTGTTGTTTTCTATATCGCGTTGTCCTACTGCTAAGCGCACAGGCACACCTTTTAATTCGTACTCGTGGAACTTAAATCCTGGTGATTGGGTATCGCGGTCGTCAAACTTCACGCTGATGCCTTGTTTTTTCAGTTCTTCTACCAAAGGCTGTATGTGAGAGCGTACATTTTCTAACTGAGCTTCGCCTTTGTAGATAGGTACTATTACCACTTGTATAGGTGCTAAGTTAGGAGGTAATACGAGTCCATTGTCATCACTATGGGTCATAATGAGGGCTCCCATTAAGCGGGTAGATACCCCCCAAGAGCTTGCCCACACATATTCTTGTTTACCTTCTTTAGTAGCGTATTTCACCTCGAAGGCTTTGGCAAAGTTTTGTCCTAAGAAGTGTGAAGTTCCTGCTTGTAGGGCTTTTCCGTCTTGCATTAAGGCTTCAATACAATAGGTTTCATCGGCACCCGCAAAACGCTCACTTTCTGTTTTTAGACCTTTTATGACAGGTACTGCCATAAAATTCTCTACAAAGGTAGCGTATACGTTCATCATTTTTTCCGACTCTTCTATAGCTTCGGCTTTGTTAGCGTGAGCAGTATGTCCTTCTTGCCACAAGAACTCGGCGGTACGAAGGAATAAGCGCGTACGCATTTCCCAGCGCACTACGTTTGCCCATTGGTTAATCAGTATAGGAAGGTCACGGTATGACTGTATCCAGTTTTTGTAAGTACTCCATATAATAGCTTCGGAGGTAGGGCGTACTATCAGTTCTTCTTCCAATTTAGCATCGGGGTCTACTATTAGCTTACCTTTTTCATTAGGGTCGGTTTTTAGGCGGTAGTGGGTTACTACGGCGCATTCTTTAGCAAATCCTTCGGCGTTTTGTTCTTCAGCCTCGAAGTAGCTTTTAGGTACAAACAAAGGGAAATAGGCATTAGTATGTCCTGTTTCTTTGAACATACGGTCTAATTCAGCTTGCATTTTTTCCCATATAGCATAGCCGTAAGGTTTTATTACCATACAGCCGCGTACTCCTGAGTTTTCAGCCAAATCGGCTTTTACTACTAATTCATTATACCATTTAGAATAGTCTTCACTTCGTGATGTAAGATTTTTGCTCATATATTCTATGCTCTTTTATTATTTCGTGCAGATTTTTTTACTGCTTTTGTTGTTTTTTGTTCTTTAGTATGGTAAAAGTGCAGGCACTCATCAATATAAAAATCACTTTGATTGCGTATTAGTCCTGCCACATTGTTGTTATACCATATTTCAGCTAAGCTCGCTTTTAAATATTTAGCCACCTCATTGCCATTTTTTCTAAAATCGATATAGATGCGTCTGCTTTTTAAGAATTTGGCAAAGGCAGCCATCATTTCTTTAGGTACTTTGTACTCATTGATGAATACAGATTTATGAGGTCGGTTGTTTTGGGCAGGGTGTTTGTCTAAATACTCAAACAAGAAAAAGTTAGTAAGTCCCGAGGTAAGTACCTCATTCACTAAGTAACTTTCAGGTTTCATATCTACAGGCACATACACATCGGGGTAGATGCCCCCCCCTCCGTACACTACTTTTCCTTTAGGAGTCGTAAATTTAAGTGAGTCGGGTATAGTAGCGTTATCTATCTGGAAACTTCTGCGCCCTAAGCTATAAGGTTTTTGTATAGACCGCCCTGTGGGGGTGTAGTAGCGCGCTGTGGTAAGCCTTACTGCCGAACCATCGGGCAGAGGCATTTCACTTTGTACAAGTCCTTTGCCAAAAGTACGCCTACCTACTATTACGCCACGGTCATTGTCTTGCAAAGCTCCTGCTACTATCTCACTTGCCGAAGCCGTGTTTTCATTTACTAAGATGAACACAGGTTTGTCTTCAAACAGTCCTCCTTCGGTCGAGAAGGTTTCTTCCACTTCTTGTCGGTTGTTTTTAGTGAAGACAATCATCTTGTTTTTAGGCAGGAACTCATCGGCTATTTGTATGCCCACATTTAAAAAGCCTCCAGCATTATTCCGTAAATCGAGTACTAAGCTATTAATACCCTCTTTTTCCAACGCTTTTAAGGCATTAGTAAACTCGGTGTAAGTAGTTTCGGCAAAGCGATTCATTCGTATATAGCCCAAAGTATCGTTCACCTTGTAAAAACAATCAATACTTTTGATAGGGATAAACTTCCGCTCTATAGGCACTTTGAAAATACTGTCGGTACGTTTTCGGTAAATGGTCAAATCAACTCGTGATTCCATTTCGCCTTTCAGTATATTCTTGATTTTATCGGTATTGAGGTGTTTTTTGTAAAGGGTATCGTTATCAGCCATTAAAATACGGTCGCCAAAGCGGATACCTTTTCGCATAGCATCACTACCTTCTATAGGTCTGATTACGGCTATTGTATCATTGTACATATAGAAACTGATGCCCACTCCTACAAATTTGCCGCTCATTGTCTCGGCTACCTCTTGTATATCAGCTTTAGCTATGTATGATGAGTGAGGGTCTAACCTTCTGAGTATGCTGTTAATAGTTAAATCAACAATGCTGTCAGTATTTACATTATCTACATAATCCTCTTCTATATAATCAATTAGCCGCCCTAATTTCACAATATAAGGATTTTCAGGCACAGTATCGCTTGCTATGGGCATAGGGATAGGCGGAGGAGGTTTAGGAATGTAAAAATTCGCTAACTGCCTGCCTAAAATTACGCCCAAAGCTAAAGTAGTACTAATGATAAGGGGGAGTATGTAGTACTTGTTTTTCATTGAATTGTTTTTATTTGCTAAAAGCACTCACTCCGCTGCGCAGCCAAGTGCTAAACTCATCTACAGCAGGGGTATAGCCTATGGGGGCTATTAAGTTTTGTTCGTCGTGTCCCATTAGCACGTATAGGGGTTGTGAGTTAGATTGGTAACGCAAGGCTTGGAACTCACTCCATTTTTGCCCTATCGTTTTTATCATTTTACCTTCTCGTATTTCCGAAGGTTTTACTTCGTTTTCGGGTAGTTCTTTCTTATCGTCCACTAACAGTGAGATGAGTACTACCTCATTTTTTAAGATGTTCAGCACTTCGGGTTTGCCCCACACATTATCTTCCATCTTGCGGCAGTTCACGCACGATCTACCGGTGAAATCCAATAACACAGGTTTACCTACTTGTTTGGCGTATTCCAATCCTTGTTGGTAATCATTAAAGGTTACAATGTCATAAGGTTGGAATAAGTGCGCCCCTTCTGGTAGTTCGGTAAAGGGGGTAGCTGTAGCAGCCGTATTGCCTTTGTGTCCCACACCGTAAGGAGACTCACTGTAATGTTGCGGAGGTGGAAACCCGCTGATGATACTTAAAGGGGCACCCCACAAACCAGGGATAAGATATACAGTAAACGATAAGCTTACCAATCCCAGCAAAAGTCTGCCTACTGAAATGCGGTCGGTAGCATCGTCGTGGGGCAAGCGTATTTTGCCAAAAAGGTAGAGAGATAAAGCACCGAAAACAGCAATCCATATAGCGATGAACACCTCACGTTCTAACCAGTGTAAATCTAAAACCAAATCGGCTATCGAAAGGAATTTGAACGCTAAAGCCAACTCTAAAAAGCCTAATACTACTTTCACAGTATTCATCCAACCGCCCGATTTTGGCAAAGAGTGCAACCAACCTGGGAAAGCGGCAAACAGGGCAAAAGGCAAAGCAATAGCCAATGAGAAACCTAACATACCCATAATAGGAGCTATCCCTCCTTGTGAGGCTGCTTGTACTAATAACGAACCTACTATTGGACCTGTGCAGGAGAAGGATACAATAGCTAAGGCTAAAGCCATAAAGAAGATGCCTATAAAGCCACTGCGGTCGGCTTGGGCATCAATCTTAGTACTCCACGAACTGGGCAAGGTAATTTCAAACGCTCCTAAAAACGAAATGGCAAATACTACCAAAATAAGGAAGAAGATAAAGTTGAACCAAAAATTACTTGCCATAGCATTTAAGGCGTCCGAACCAAAAACGGCTGTAATTACAGACCCTAACAATACGTAAATTACAATGATAGATATACCATAACTCACAGCGTTTTTAATACCTGCTGCTTTTGATTTACTTTGTTTGGTGAAGTAGCTCACCGTCATCGGTATCATAGGGAATACGCAAGGGGTAAGCAGTGCAGCAAAGCCCGAAAGGAATGATATGAAAAATATAGACCATATACCCTGATTGTGAATAGGGGTAGCTGCTTTTGTATCGGTAGTTTCACTTACTGTAGTAGCTGTAGCGGCATTGTTATTGGCAGCCCCAAAAGTAAAGGTAGGAGCAACCCCTGTAGGGGCAGTGCCGTCTATTAAAAATTCTAAATCAGCAGTATCGGGAGGGAGGCAGTTACTGTCGTCACAACTCATAAACTCTACCGTAGCTTTTATACTGCTTATAGGGTTTAGTACTTTTATGCGTTGTTTGAACACCGCTTGCTTGTAGAAGTAAGCAATCTCCATATCGAACACCTTGTCGTGTTTCACTATGGGCTGCGACTCTTCCGTTTTGCCTACCAGCTCAAAATCGGCAGATTTAGCATAGTCAAAAGAAGTAGGGACAGGTCCGTTGGGCGGAATGTTCTGTCCGTATAGTTTCCACCCAGCCTCTATAGTAGCAGTGGCGATAAGGGTGTATTCTTGGTCGTTAATTTTCTCAACCGCTGTAGTCCATTTTATAGGGTTGTGTATTTGGGCATTGGCTACTGTTGCCAAAACTACCACTATTAGTGTAACTAATTTCTTCATAAATATATCTATTGTTTTTATAGTGATGAGTCCTTTTTAGGGCGCAAAAGTACGAATAATTTGCCAATTAGCAAATTTGTTAATTAGCAAATTATGGGCGTTTTCTTAAAGAGAAAGTCTTGCCATATAAAAGCCGTCATAGCCCGATTCGTGGGCTAATATAACCTCTTCTGCCTCTAAGGTAAAATCTTTACCAGCTTCCGAAGCTAAGAAAGCAGCTACCTGTTTTTGGTTTTCGGAGGGGAGTATTGAGCAAGTAGCGTATACCAACTTACCGCCTTTTTTTAGCAGCTTGCTGTACTGTTGTAATATTTCTTGCTGAGTGGTGCGTATTTCATCTAAAAATGCAGGCTGTAGTTTCCATTTAGCATCAGGGTTGCGGCGTAGTACTCCTAACCCGCTACAAGGGGCATCAATAAGCACGCGGTCGGCAGTGCCTTGCATACGTTTTAGCTGCTTCGGGTCTATCAGTTTGGTTTCCACATTGTGAATACCATTGCGGCGGGTGCGGCGTTTTAGCTCTTGCAATTTCTGTTCGTAAATATCCATTGCTATAATCTGCCCTTTGTTTTGCATTAATGTTGCCAAATGTAGTGTTTTACCTCCTGCTCCGGCACAAGTGTCAATTATGCGTTTTACACTGTTATCAATAAGCATAAAAGGGGCTACTTTTTGTGAGGAAGCGTCTTGCACCTCGAACAAGCCGTCGTTAAAGGCTTGTGTTTTGAACACATTGCCACGTTCCACTAACTGTAAGGCATCGGGGTAGTTATGTAAAGCATAGCTTTCGTACCCTTCTTGTTTGAGGAATTGTTGCAAGCGTTCTTTGCTTGTTTTCAGGGTATTTACTCGTAGCACTACAGGGGCTAATTGGTTTAGGGCGTGCAGCTCATTTGTCCATAAGGTTTCGCCCAACTCTTGTACGCCCAGCTCGTCTAACCAATCGGGTACCGACTCACGTAGTTTTCTCGTTTTAGAAAGTTCATCAAAACGCCCTTTGATACGCCTTACAGGGGTGTCTTCAAAATAGTTACCCCAATCGGGCAAGGTTATGCCTTTTAGGGTAGCCCATACCGCAAATAGGCGACGCAGTTTGTGTATGTTATACGGGGCGTGTACTTCGGCTATTTCGGCGTAAAGACGTTGCCAGCGCACTATGTCGTATATAGTTTCGGCTATAAAAGCCCTATCGCGGGCACCCCAACGCTTGTCTTTTTTCAGTTGTTTTTCAACTACTTTATCAGCGTATTGGTTTTCGTTAAAGATGAAGGAAAGCCCCTCTATGAGGGCATCCACTAAGTTTCTGTGTAATTTCATTAATTCTGAGCCGTAGCACGGCAGGTGTTTTATTATACCAAAAATGAGACGGCGCATTTTTCATCGCCGTCTCTGTTTATATCTCATCTATCTCATATTGTTTAATTAAAATAGCTGTGTTGTAAAGGTGAACAAAAAGTTACCGTAGTTAGAAGCTACTGCCGCCCTGTTAGTAAGTACGTTTTCGTACATTTGGTAAGGCAAGGTTTGTTTAGCAGCATCGTATGATATGTCTAACCTAACGCCACCTAAGGTAACGCCAGCTCCTAATGAATAGCCTGTAAGGGCAGTGCTTTCGGCAGCAGCGGCATTAGCGTATGGACTTTGCTCATAGCGGTAGCCAGCACGCAAGCTGAAAAAGTCCTTAGCCTTTTCACCCGATTGGAATGGGATACGGTATTCTGCCCCTAACCGAAGGGTAGAAGTACTGCCCAATTCGTTCTCGATGATAGTGTTCTGAGCCTTCATCGAGTTGCTTCTAAAATAAATGTTTCTGTAGTCCTTATACATATAATCCACACTTACAATAGCACTCTTGCCAAAGAGGTAAGCGGCACTAAGCGTCCAACTACCAGGAGTGCGGAACTTGTATTCGGGCATAGTAACAATCACTTTAGGGTCGGCGTAATATTGTCGTTTATTAGCACTTAAGTACTGAGTGTATTCCTCTTGTAAGGTGTACCAAGTAGGCGAGGAGTAAGTAACCCCTAACCGCAAACTTTCGGTAGCTTTCACTATAGCCCCTAACTGCAATGAGAACCCGTTACCGGTGGTATTCCGATTGTTTTCAAAATAAGCATTTTTAATATTAGTACTGCCGTCATATACTTCCCAGTGTGATAACTTTTCCTTGTAATCCACTGAATAAGTGTTCAGGTTCATACCCAAGTACAAGAAATTACTGTATTGGGTCGATAAGTTAATATTAAAGCGGTATATACCTCCTGTACTAGTTCTTTCAAACTGTTGTTCGGCAGTGTTACCGGTATTGTTGTAATATTCTTTGTTTAGCAGCGCCTTGTCGGCTTGTTCATCGCTATCACCCGGTTTTATCTCATCTACCCCCGATGAAGGTCTTATAAGCCCTGTGTAGTGTCCTAATAAAGCGTTCCGATATCTAAATGGGGCAGGAGCTCTACCCATTCTGTCGTAAATATCTTGTAGGCTGCTGCGTCCTACTACTCTTTTATTTTCGTAATCTTCTAACAATAAATTTTGTTGTTTAATCCCATCGGCAAAGAACTTGAAATAATCACCTAAGTTTTTGTCAGAGTTTCCTCCAAAAGCCAAATCGTTAGCCTCAAAATTCTTAGTTCTTTCATAGTTCAAGCCTAAGCTGAACTTTTTCCATTGGGCGTCTTTACTTGTGCTGGCAATAGGGAATACAAGCCCGAATTGCCCTATATTAAAGTTCGAGTCTTTATTATTGCTGTTAGCCCCGTTATAGGTGGTGTTATTCTTCACATTGCTAACCCCTCCGGTAATGCCTATTAGGCTATAACTAAATACCGAACTACTTGCAGGGTTTATGCCTATAGCCGAAAAATCACCGCCTAAGGCTCCGAAAGCACCGCTCATACCTTTAAAGCGGGCTGTTCCGTTAAGTTCTTCGGCAGAGTAGCGCAAGGCATCAGTGTAATTCTGTGCCGATAGGCTACCACCTACCAAAACCGATATGATAAATGCTATTTTCTTCATACTAAATTGTTTTTAAGTTAGTAATCACGTCTTGTAGTGCCCGAACTACCCGAGTTGCCCGAACTACTACTGCCACTACTGTTGCTGTTACCGTAGTTGCCTCCGCCCGATGATTGGTAACGACCACTGTCATAGCTTCGTCCTGAATCGCGTTGTGGTTGAGATTGCGGTTGTGAGTACCGACCCGAAGAGCTGTTTTGTTGTGAATAATCGCTGTTGCGATACCTACCATCGTTGGAAGGACTGCTGTAACTGTTATTGTTGGAACGGTTGTATGAGCGTGAGTTGTAATCACGTGAGTCAGCACCACCCGGATTGCCATAACGGTCATTAGTGTATGAACGGCGGTAACCATCACTGCGGTAGCGGCTGCCGTCATAGTAATAATCACTTCTGTAACGAGGGCGATAATAGTAATAATCATCGTAATAATAACCCCTGTAATAAGGGTAATAACCGTAATAATTATAGCCGTAATAAGGGTTGTAGTACGGATTGTAATAGTTGTAGTAATAAGGGTTATAACGATAGTAGTAACTATCGTAATAAGGGTCATAATAACCGCCGTAGTAATTACTCCAACCCCAACCTAATTGTAGGTTCCAACGGGCGCGATTGCGGTAATAATAAGGGTCATCGTAATACCCATAGTAAGGTGAGCGATAGCCATAATAGCTATTATAACCGTTATAACCGTTATAACCGTTATAACCGTTGTATACATTCACATTTACTTGGTTAGGATTGCTACCCCAGCCTCCATAAGAAGGAGCGTTGCCAGTATAAGCCTGTGAGCGATAGCCATTCACATCCGTAAAATGTGAAAAAGTAGTATCAGGGGTTTGCTTGTACTGTTCCGCTTTATCGCCAAAATAATCACGGTACTTGTTAGGAGTAGGCGTGTAAAAATTCTCGGCATAATAGCGGTCGGCTACAGGGTTTTCCACCACCTCTACATATCGAGGGCGTTCAATCATAGGGTCGTCATAAATACCGTCCGAGTAATAATAATAACTACCGCACGATACCAATGTTAATGGCAGCACTGCCAAAAAGGCAGCCCGCATCATTATTTTGCTGATAGATAGATGTTTTTTCATAGCACTTTTTTTAGGGGTTAGTTAGTTGTTGTTGTAAGGTTTTAGCACTTAGCTTTTAGGGGGTAAGCACCCCAAGCCAATATCTCATAAAATAAAGCACAATTATTGTGCCAAAGTATTAGGTGTTAGTAGGGGCGAATGGCAATTCGCCCTACAAATCACGGCATTCGCATTTAAGATAATAGGTTTATACTTTATTAATAAACCACAAAAAATAGTAGGAAATATTAGATATTTTCTCTTTAAAAAGTCACTTTTGAGGATTGCCCCTTCCTTTCGGGAAGGGGGAACGGGGGTTAGGCTTCTAAATGCGAACGCTGTGTCTAAAAATCCCCTAACAGAAAATTTTTCTGTTTGACCCTTCAGCGAAGGATAAGCGAACTATGAGCGAACTATGAGCGAAGGATAAGCCCCCCTATACCAACCCCTCCCCATCTGCCAAATCGTCCAAAAATAGTATATTTTTCTATTTTTCGTCACAAACGCCGAAAAACAACTTTTTTTCAATCCCTCCCTAACTAACGACTAGCGACTAATGACTAGCGACTAAACTTTGGCATATAATTTGAAGTTTACTTCCAGTAGTATAATTAAAAAATAACATTATTATGAAACATTGTTTTATACTTTTTTCACTGCTTACAACTATGGCAGTAGCTCAAACGCCTTCCATAACGGTAATAGGTCAAGGCGTGGTACACGTTACCCCCGATGTGGTAAATATTTCAGTAAGTATAGTAAACGAAGGTGATAATCCTAAAAACTTACGTGAACGCAATGCCGCTATGGTCGCTAAAGTACTGCAAGTACTCAATAAAGAAAAGTTACCTAAAAATGCTTACAAAACCAATTACATATCACTGCACAAAAATTATAATTACGATTATAAAGACAACAATGATAAAAACCCAAGCTACCTCATTTCACAACAAATAGAAATCAGATTAGAGGACTTAACAAAATATGAAACCCTAATGGAAAAGATTTTTGAAGCAGGCGTGAATAATATTAATGAGGTGAGTTTTGATGTGAAAGACAGGAGTAAATACACACAAGAGGCACGCCTATTGGCGGTGAATAATGCCAAAACAAAGGCTACTTTATACGCTTCGGCTTTAAATCAAACTATAGGAAAGGCAATTCAGATAAAAGAAGGAACAGCTTATTCAATAATGTCGAATGCAAATGTCCAAATTAGGGGGGCAGCTCCTGAAAGTAAGCCTAGTATAGCCGAAGGCTCTATGGATGTCAGAGCCGAAATAACCATAGATTTTGAATTGAAATAAACTTAAAAAATATGAGCCTACAAGAAATCATAGCTTACACTTTAGTAATTATAGCAGTTGTTTTTTTAGCTAAAAAACTCTTTTTTAGCCGTAAAAACAAGGGTTGTAATGGTGGTGCTGGCTGTAAATGTGGATAATATACAAATTTACAAATTTGTCAGTTAGCAAAATTTTCGTACTTTTGCGCCCTCAAATTTATTAAAATACATTTTTTTATATGACTGCTATTAGGAATATAGCTATTATTGCACACGTTGACCACGGCAAAACTACCCTTGTAGATAAAATGTTACACCACTGCGCCCTCTTCCGCGATAACCAAGAATCGGGCGAACTTATCTTGGATAACAACGACCTTGAACGCGAACGCGGTATTACCATCCTCTCCAAAAACGTATCGGTTGTTTATAAAGGTATCAAAATTAACATTATTGATACCCCTGGGCACGCCGACTTTGGTGGCGAGGTGGAACGCGTACTTAATATGGCAGATGGCGTACTGCTATTGGTCGATGCCTTTGAAGGTCCTATGCCACAAACACGCTTCGTGCTGCAAAAAGCTATCGAAATGAAACTCAAACCTATAGTGGTTATTAACAAAGTAGATAAAGAAAACTGTACCCCCGACGAGGTGCACGAAGCCGTATTCGACCTTATGTTTGAACTCGGTGCCGAAGATTGGCAGTTAGATTTCCCTACCGTATACGGCTCGGCTAAACAAAACTGGATGTCCGAAGATTGGCGCAAAAAAACCGACTCTATCGACCCGCTATTGGATATGGTAGTAAAACATATCCCTGCCCCTAAGGTAGAAGAAGGTAGCTTGCAGATGCTTATCACTTCATTAGATTATTCTACTTTTACAGGGCGTATAGCCATTGGTCGTCTACACCGCGGCGTTTTAAAAGCAGGAATGAATATCTCTCTTGTAAAACGCGACGGCTCTATCGTAAAATCGAAAATAAAAGAACTACATATTTTTGATGGCTTAGGACGCAAAAAAGTAGAAGAGGTACAAGCGGGTGATATCTGTGCTATTGCTGGCTTAGAGGGTTTTGAAATAGGTGATACTATAGCCGATTATGAAAACCCTGAAGCCTTGCCTACCATTGCTATCGACGAGCCTACTATGAGTATGCTCTTCACTATTAATGATTCGCCTTTCTTTGGCAAAGACGGTAAATTTGTTACCTCACGCCATATAAAAGAACGCTTGGAACGCGAGTTAGAAAAGAACCTCGCTCTAAGGGTCGAACCTACCGATAGTGCCGATAAATTTGTAGTGTACGGGCGTGGGGTACTGCACCTTTCAGTACTTATCGAAACAATGCGCCGCGAAGGGTACGAGCTCCAAATAGGGCAACCTCAAGTAATTATAAAAGAAATAGACGGTGTGAAATGTGAACCTGTAGAGGAACTAACTATCGACCTGCCCGAAAACGTAAGCGGTAAAGCAGTCGATTTAGTAACCCTGCGCAAAGGAGAAATGCTAAGTATGGAACCTAAAGGGGAGCGTATGCTTATTAAGTTCTTAATCCCTTCACGTGGCATTATAGGCTTGCGCAACCAGCTGCTTACAGCTACTGCTGGTGAGGCTATTATACACCACCGTTTCTTGGAATTTCAACCTTATAAAGGTGAGATAGCCGGGCGCATTAACGGCTCGCTTATATCAATGGAACAGGGTACCGCTATTCCTTATTCACTTGATAAACTGCAAGACCGTGGTAAGTTCTTCATCTTCCCTGGCGAAGATATTTACACAGGACAAGTAATAGGTGAAAACTCACGCAGCGGTGATATAGTAGTGAATGTAACCAAAACCAAAAAGCTCACCAACGTACGGGCAGCAGGTTCCGATGAGAAAGTGAAATTAGCACCGCCTATTAAGTTCTCACTTGAGGAAGCTTTGGAATACATTCAGAAAGATGAATACGTCGAAGTAACGCCTAAGAATATGCGCTTGCGCAAAATATACTTAGATGAGAATGAACGCAAACGCCGTGAGCGCGAAACAAATTAAGTGATAAATACAATTAGATACTTTGCCAAAGTCTTGGAGCTTTGGCAAAGTTTTTTTTAGTTATGAGGTATGTGTTTTTAATATTTTTGTTTTTGGGGGTGTTTTCTTGTAGAACTTTTCCGGAATACCCTGTAGTATACAACTATGTATATGACAGTGAAGCTTACTTTAAAGGGAAAGATTGCTCATTTGTAGGGAAAACAGTGTATAAGGGGAAGCCTTTGCCGGTATCAATAAAAATAGCTGTAGATAGTACTTATTGTGAACCTTCGTTTGCTGATTTTGATGGGTTGTTTGTTTTTTGCTTAGATACTACGAAAGTAACGGATAATAGCTATATACAGTTTGTGGCAGAGGGTTATGAGCCTAAGCGGTTGTGGTTGCGCAAGTTTTTAAAATCGGATAGAGTAGTAGAACTTAAAAAAGGTAGTGTTACACGTGAGGAATGGATGCGGTTTCACGAAGGAATACGCTTCTGCGCTCTTTTTAACGATATTGTGCCGGCTACTGAAGATGAAATTTTAGGACGTGACAATTGACAGATGTGGAGGTGTCTTAAATTCAAGTCATAAACGTAACTTTTTTCCACATTCCTCTTCCGATTTGCAAATTTCGTGCGTTTGACCTAAATGACTGGCGACCAACCCTTGCTAATTGATAATTATTTTGTACTTTTGCGCCTATGAACGAAGCTAATAATATACCTGTATCTGAAAATACCCCTCAAACACAGAGGGTTATCCGTCAGCAACCTACATTGGAACGCGGTAAAATACCCCCTCAGGACTTAGGTCTGGAGGAGGTAATACTCGGTGCTATGCTCATCGATAAAAAAGGAGTTGATGATGTAATCGATATCCTTAATGCCGATGTGTTCTATAAAAAGCAACACCAACTTATCTATAAGGCTATCTTTCAGCTTTTTAACCAGTCCGAAGCTATCGACCTCCTCACTGTAGCCGAACAGTTGCGCCGCAATGGTGATTTAGAAGCAGTAGGGGGCGAACTCTACCTTATTAACCTCACGCAGCGCGTGTCGTCGTCGGCTAATGTTGAGTTTCACGCTCGCATTATCTTGCAGAAGTTTATCAAACGTAAACTTATAGAAATATCGTCAGAAATTATTGAAGATGCTTATGATGATACACAAGATGTGTTCGACTCCTTAGATGCTGCTGAACAAAAACTGTATGAAGTAACTCAAGGCAACCTTAAACGCACTGCTGAGTCGGCTGAAGATTTGGTGATAAAAGCCTTGAAAAATATACAAGAACTTTCGAATAAAACCGATGGTTTTAGCGGTGTGCCTTCGGGCTTTACCAAACTCGACCAGCTCACTTCGGGCTGGCAGGCAAGTGACCTTATTATTGTGGCAGCACGCCCTGGTATGGGTAAAACTGCCCTCACCCTTTCAATGGCGCGCAATATAGCCGTAGGGCAGGGGATACCTGTAGCTTTCTTTTCGTTAGAAATGTCGGCAGTACAGCTTATCACTCGTCTCATATCGTCGGAAACAGGACTTACCTCTGAAAAGCTTCGTACCGGTAAGCTTGAAGAAGCTGAATGGTATGTGCTGAATACCCGTGTAAAGGATTTGGAAAAAGCTCCGTTGTATATTGACGATACGCCTTCTATTTCGATATTCGATCTTCGTGCCAAAGCACGACGCCTCTCTCAGCAAAAACAAATAAAACTTATTATTATAGACTACTTGCAGCTGATGAGTGCCGGAGGTAGTAAAGGGGTGGGGAATCGCGAACAAGAAATATCGACTATCTCCCGAAACCTGAAGGCATTAGCTAAGGAACTCAACATACCTGTGATAGCTCTTTCTCAGCTTTCACGTAATGTGGAATCACGTCCAGGACAACAAAAACGCCCTCAGTTATCCGACTTGCGCGAGTCGGGAGCTATTGAGCAAGATGCCGATATAGTTTCTTTTATCTACCGACCTGAATACTACAAAATAGAAGTTTGGGACGACGACACGCAAACCCCTACAGCAGGACAAGCTGAGTTCATCGTTGCTAAACACCGTAATGGCGGCTTGGATAATATACGCCTTAAATTTGAAGGTCAGTTTGGTAGATTTGCTAATTTGGAAGATGGGTACTTGCCTTTACCTACCGAAGAGTTTGGTTCTAAAATGAATGAAGGGGTAGTGTTTGACCCTGTACCTATGGTTACTCCTACCCAAGCCTTTGGGCAAGTAGCACCACCCCCCAGCAGTGCCGACGAGGTTCCTTTTTAGTAAATAGAACTTAAAGTGAAAGAAAAGAGTTATATGAGAGATAAAAAACAACAAACAAAAACTGGCAAGGAAACCATTTACTTAGCAGGAGGCTGTTTTTGGGGAACAGAGTACTTTTACAAGCGTGTGCGTGGGGTGCTACAAGTACAGTCAGGCTATGTGAATGGGCATACCAATAAACCTATTTATGAAGAAGTAATGACGGGTACTACTGGCTATGCCGAAGCAGTGAAAATAGTGTATGATACCCAACAAATAGGTTTGAAAAAACTCTTAGCTCTTTTCTTTACAACTATCGACCCTACCAGCCTGAACAAGCAAGGTAACGATGTAGGTACCCAGTACCGCACAGGTATTTACTACCTTACCGAAACGCAAAAAATAACCACCCAAGCAGCACTACACCGCTTGGCAGACCGCTATACAAAGCCTATAGTGGTGGAATGTGAGCCTTTTAAGGTTTTTCAGCCTGCCGAAGAATGGCATATTGATTACTTGGAAAAATTCCCCTCGGTAGATTGCCATATAAACCCCGAAATACTCCGAAATGCCCGTATGGCTAATCCTATCCCCCTGTCGGGTAAAAAACATAATGTACGAAAATTAATTAATAAACTAACCAATTAAGAACCTATGATTAAGTCATTTCTATCCAAAATATTTGCGTCAATCGTTAAAAAAAAGATTGATAAATGGGCAAAAAATCCTATAGCTACCCAAGAAAAGGTGTTCCAACGCCTTATTGCACAAGCTAAAAACACTGCTTTTGGTCGTGATCATCATTTTGAGGAAATAAAAACATACGCCGACTTTGTAGCACGTGTGCCTATAAGTGATTACGAGGCTTTTCGCCCGTATATAGATAGGGTAGTAGCGGGCGAAAAAGATGTGTTGTGGAAAGGAAAACCACTGTACTTTGCCAAGACCTCGGGTACTACCAGCGGGGCTAAATACATTCCTATTACTAAAGAGTCGATGCCTTATCAGGTACAAGGAGCTCGTGATGCCATATTGTGCTATATCAATGAGACTAAAAAAACTGACTTTGTAGAAGGGAAGATGATTTTTTTGCAAGGTAGTCCTATCCTCAGTGAGAAAAATGGTATTAAAACAGGTCGCCTTTCGGGTATTGCTGCCCACTACGTACCCGCCTACTTACAGCGCAACCGTATGCCATCGTACAAAACAAACTGTATAGACGACTGGGAAACAAAAGTAGAGGCTATTGTAACCGAAACCTTTTCTAAGAATATGACCCTTATTAGCGGAATACCTTCGTGGGTACTTATGTACTTTGAACGACTGTACAGTCGTTCGGGCGTGAAGGTAGGTAAGCTATTTCCTAATTTTAGTCTGTTTATATACGGAGGGGTGAATTATGAGCCTTACCGACAGCAGTTTGAGCATCTTATAGGTAGAAAAGTAGATAGTATAGAACTCTATCCTGCCAGTGAGGGCTTTTTTGCCTATCAGGACAGTCAGGTAGAAAAAGGAATGTTATTGTTATTAGATGCGGGTATTTTTTACGAATTTGTAGAAGCTGATACTTTTTTTAGTGAAAATCCTAAGCGTATCGGTTTGCAAGAGGTACAGTTAGGGGTGAATTACGCTCTTATCATCAGCACTAATGCAGGACTTTGGGGCTACAATATAGGTGATACGGTGCAGTTTACTTCATTGGCTCCGTACCGCATAGTAGTTACAGGGCGCATCAAGCACTTTATATCGGCTTTTGGTGAACACGTAATTGCTAAAGAGGTGGAAGAGGCTATGCGTGCGGGCTTAGAAGCTACAGGAGCCCGTATAATTGAATTTACGGTTGCTCCTCAGGTAAATCCTGTGGGCGAGTTGCCTTACCACGAATGGTTTGTAGAGTTTGAACAAAAACCTGCTGATATGAACGTCTTTGCCCAAGTCATAGACAAGGCACTACAAGCCCAAAATATGTACTATTATGACCTAATACAAGGCAAAGTGCTACAAACCCTAAAGATTACCGAAGTGCCCGAAGGTGGTTTTGCTGCCTATATGAAGAAAAAAGGCAAACTTGGTGGGCAGAATAAAATACAACGTTTAGCTAATGACAGGAGCGTAGTAGCCGATTTAGATGTGCTTTCTAAATCTTAAAGAAAACTTATAGTTTGTTTTTCTGTAAGTGTTAGGAAACTGTTTAGCCAAACAAGTGTTCCCAAATTATTACTATTAGTTGCGGAATAATAAGGAATAACAATCAGTTATAGGTAATTAATAAAGTTACTGAAAATTAAGGGGTAAGCGTTTTTGTTAAAACTTTTTTGTTAAAAAATTTGCAGGTTTCAAAAAAACACCTTACTTTTGGCACTTGTTAATTGATAACGATAACTTAGTAAAGATATGAAATTCACTAAAGACCATTTATGGGTGCGCTTAGAAGGTGATATGGCTACGGCTGGTATTACTAATTTTGCCCAGCAATCACTATCGGATATAGTGTATGTTGAGGTAGAAACAGTCGGCGAAACAGTGACTAAAGACACTGTTTTTGGGTCGGTTGAGGCAATAAAAACTATCTCAGACCTCTTTATGCCTATGAGTGGAGAGATTGTGGAATTTAACGAATCTTTAAATCAGCACCCCGAAGTAGTGAATACTGACCCTTATGGTGAGGGCTGGATGGTGAAAATAAAAATCAATACTCCCAAAGAATGGGACGAATTACTTACAGAAGAAGATTACAATGCCCTTATTGATGCTTAAACAACGCAAATACACTATTTTGTGGGGTTTATGGGTGGTAGCAGTAGTAACATTAAGCCTTGTTTCGGGGAAAGAAATGCCTGAGGCGCCGCGCATACCTTACTTAGATAAAATAGTGCACTTTGGTTTTTATTTTGGCTATATAGTGTTATTTATCTTAACTTTTTGGAAAGAAAACCAGTGGATAACGAATGCTAAAAAATGCTATATTTGGGCATTTATAAGTGCTTTCTTTATAGGAGCAACAATGGAAATACTACAAGGAACCCTAACAACTACACGTAGTGCCGACCCTGTAGATATGCTGTTCAATACATTTGGCATAATTGTTGCTTTGCTATTTATGACAAGATATAAAGAGCTTTTTAGATAATTGTTAAAAGTATATTTAATAACCTTTTAAAGATAATCATTATGCAACCTAAAAAAAATCCGAAAGCCGATTTGGCGAAAAGTAGCGGATTGTTCTTTGCCATAGGTTTTGCTATTGTATCAGGCCTTTCATTGTGGGCTTTTGAAACAAAGGTGTATGACAAAGACAAAACGGACAATCGACAATCAGAGGTGGATAAAACGCTTGATGAAAATCAGGAAAACATCGTAATGGAAGTGCCTGATATGCCACCACCACCGCCACCACCACCAGCTCCTGCAGTAGTAGAAGACGTGGAAGTGGTAGACAACAAAACTGATATACAGGAAACAGTTGTTGCTAGTAACGAAACTACTAAAGAAGAAAAAGTAGTGGAAGTAAAACAGATTGAAACTCCTGTAGAAGAAGAAATTCCTATTGATGTGCCTTTCACTATCATTGAGGATAAACCTATGTTCGACGCTTGCAAAGATGTACCTAAAGCCGATCAGTCTAAATGCTTTAAGGAAAACTTGGACAAACACGTAGCTAAGACTTTCGTATATCCACAAGCTGCTATGGAAATGGGTACCCAAGGAAGGGTGAACGTTAGCTTCCGTATCAATACCGATGGTAGCGTTACTGTATTGGGAGTACGTGGTCCAGATAAGTTACTTGAAGCTGAAGCGCGTCGTATTATTGAAAAATTACCTAAACTGATACCTGGTAAACAACGTGGTAAACCTACCCCTGTTACTTTTGGTTATCCTATTAGTTTCAAATTACAACAATAATTCCTTAAAAATAATTTTACGTCAGTAGTTAGCACTCACTAACTACTGACTTTTTTTAATTTAAAATGTGATGAAGGTATTTTATTTTGTATTTTTATTATTCCCAATGCTTTTAATAGCACAGGAGGAAGAAGAGATGTTTCCTTATATTATAATGCCGGAGAAACCTATGTTCCCAATATATGATTGAGCAGCTACCTATATTGATACCAGGTAAAAGTAACGGGGAACCTAAGATAGTAACTTTTACATATCCTATCGTCTTTAAGTTGCAAGATGATGATATTTATGTGGGGTTAAAAGATGTGGAAAAATGTCCGAAGTTTGAAGGGTGTGAGTATGTATCGCGTGAGAAGGATCTTGAATGCTTTATAGAGCATTTTAATCAGTATTTGAAAAGTAAGGGGGTAATACCTTTTGATGGTGATAAAGAATTTGAAGAAGGTAAGGTGTTTGTAGGGATACAGATAGATGAGAAAGGGCAAACACAATTGTTTTCAACCAATGGAAAGACGAAGGAGTTAGAGCAGCGAGCAAGAGAACTTATTGAAGCAATGCCTACTGTAAAACCCGCTATTTACAAGGGTGAACCGAGGACAGTACGCTTTTATTATTCGGTGAAATTTAAGTAGAGATAAGGGCTATGCTTACTAAAAGAAGTAGAAGCTTTGCAAAAAAATGTTCATAGTTTTTGCTAATTGATAATTGTTTTATATCTTTGCACTTTAAAAAATCAAAATAACACTTAGTATATGGAATATTTAGATTTTGAACAACCTATTAAAGAGTTAGAAGAACAAATGCAGAAGTGTCAGCTCATTGGGGATGAGAGTGATGTGGATATGAGTGATGCTTGCAAAAAAATAGAAAAGAAGCTAAACCAAGTAAAGAAAGAGATTTACAGTAATCTGACAGCGTGGCAACGAGTACAGATATCTCGCCACTTGGAACGCCCCTATACATTGGACTATATCAAAGCCCTTGCAGGAGATACTTTCCTTGAATTGCACGGTGACCGTACTGTGAAAGACGACAAGGCAATGATAGGAGGCTTTGGTAAGATTGACGATCAGAGTTTTCTTTTTATAGGACAACAGAAAGGTTCAAATACTAAAATGCGACAATACCGCAATTTTGGTATGGCAAACCCTGAAGGCTACCGCAAAGCTTTGCGTTTGATGAAACAAGCTGAGAAATTCAATATACCAGTAGTGTGTTTTGTGGATACTCCAGGTGCTTTCCCAGGTATTGAAGCTGAAGAACGCGGACAAGGAGAAGCTATTGCACGTAACCTTTTGGAAATGTCTCGACTTAAAGTGCCTACTATAGTGTTTATTATAGGCGAAGGAGCTTCGGGAGGGGCTTTGGGTATCGGTATTGGTGATAGAGTGTATATGCTTGAAAATACTTGGTATTCAGTAATTTCACCTGAATCTTGCTCTTCTATTTTATGGCGTAGCTGGGAGTATAAAAAAGAAGCTGCCGAAGCCTTGAAACTTACTGCTCCTGATATGAAAAAGCTCAAATTAGTAGATGAGATTATTAAAGAACCTCTTGGAGGTGCCCATCACGACCGTGAAACAATGTTTACCACTGTTCGTAAAGTGATTTTAGATGCTTATAAAGAACTGAAAAAACTACCTTCCGATAAGTTAGTAGAAAAACGTATGAACAAGTATTTGAATATGGGAGTTTTTAAGGAGTAAGGGTAAACTATTAATTATTAAGAAAAAAGATGTTATCAGAACAAGAAATCATTCGTAGAGAAAAACTAACCAAATTAAAAGAATTAGGGATTAACCCGTATCCCGCTCCACTATATCCTGTCGATACTACCTCTAAGGACGTAGCCGACCATTATGAAGAAGGTAAGCGCGTGGTAGTAGCTGGTAGATTGATGTCACTGAGAGTACAAGGAAAGGCTTCGTTTGCTACTTTGCAAGATAGTGAAGGTACTATGCAGCTATACTTTAACCGCGATGAGATGTGCCCTGGTGAAGATAAAACGCTCTACAACGAGGTGTTTAAAAAACTCCTTGACTTAGGCGACTTTATCGGTGCTGAAGGTACGCTTTTCATTACTAAAATGGGTGAAAAAACAGTGCAAGTAGAGAATTTTACACTTCTTTCAAAAGTGTTACGCCCTCTGCCTATGCCTAAAATAGATGCCGACGGCAAAGTGCACGATGCCTTTACCGACCCTGAACAACGCTACCGTATGCGTTATGTAGATTTGGTGGTAAATCCGCAAGTGAAAGAGGTGTTTATAAAACGTACTAAGCTGTTCAATGCTATGCGTCATTTTTTTAACGATGCGGGTTATTTGGAAGTAGAAACACCTATATTGCAAGCTATTCCAGGGGGAGCAAGCGCACGTCCGTTTATCACTCACCACAATGCATTGGATATTCCGCTGTATATGCGTATTGCTAATGAGCTTTACTTAAAACGTCTTATTGTAGGTGGTTTTGATGGGGTGTATGAGTTCTCTAAGAACTTCCGCAATGAGGGTATGGATAGAACTCACAACCCAGAATTTACAGCAATGGAAATATATGTAGCTTACAAGGACTACCATTGGATGATGAACTTTACTGAGCGTTTGATTGAACATTGTGCTATGGCAGTGAATGGTACTACTAAGGCTACTTTTGGTAAGTACGAAGTTGATTTTAAAGCACCTTACCCACGTGTGACAATGACCGATGCTATTAAGCAGTTTACAGGTTTTGATATTACAGGAAAAACAGAAGAGGAATTGAGAACTTTTGCACATTCTATTGGTATTGCAGTAGACGAAACTATGGGTAAAGGCAAACTTATAGATGAGATATTTGGCGAAAAGTGCGAAGGTAACTTTATTCAGCCTACTTTCATCACCGATTACCCTAAAGAAATGTCGCCACTTACTAAAGAACATCGTGATAACCCTGAACTAACAGAACGTTTTGAACTAATGGTGTGTGGTAAGGAAATTGCTAATGCGTACTCCGAGCTTAACGACCCTATAGACCAACGTGAGCGTTTTGAAGAGCAATTGCGACTTTCGGAAAAAGGTGATGATGAGGCAATGTTTATAGACCAAGACTTTTTGAGAGCTCTTGAATATGGTATGCCTCCTACCTCTGGCTTGGGTATTGGTATGGATAGATTGATTATGTTCCTTACTAATAATGAAAGTATACAAGAAGTGTTGTTTTTCCCACAAATGCGCCCTGAGAAGAAAGATGTAGAGCTTTCGGATGATGAGAAGGTGGTGTTTGAACTTTTAAAACAATCAGAGAGGTTGCTTTTAGATGCCTTGAAAGTAAAAACTGAGTTCTCTAATAAGAAATGGGATAAAACTATTAAAGGGCTTACTAGTAAAAAGGTAGCTAAAGTAGTAAAAGAAGGAGAAGAACTGTTTGTAGAATTAACAAATTAGTCAATTTGTTAATTAGCAAATTATAGATGCCAAAGGTTGTGTTATAATCTTTGGTATTTTCTTTTTAAAAATATAGTAATGAATATCACTGAAAAATTAGCCTATAAAGAAAAACTCATAACGCGAGCAAAAATGACTTTAGCACAAGGAAAATACCCTGCTGAACTCCTTGAACAGATTAAAGATGAACGTTTGCTCAAAGAGGTAATGAAAGAAATGATGCCCTTAGCCGGAACAGCTTATCAGCTTTTAAACAAAGAAGAGAAACAACAACGTGACAGTTTGTTGGCTCTAAATATAAAGTTTAGAGATTATTTATATGGTTTTATGTTGTGCAAAAATATAGGTTATTTACTTTTGGTAACAGCCATATTAGTAGGGATTAGTGCCGTTATGCAATTCAATAACAATGGTATTTTTGCTGTACTGAGCTTGCTAAACGGTGTTTTGCTGTTGTATTTGGCAACAGAGAAAAAGAAACTATTACACTACCGTTGGCAGTTATTTTATGTATTTCTTCTGTTGTATATCATAGAACTTATTGTCTGGAAAGTTCCCTCTCCTTTTGTGTATTTTATTGATAACGATGTACTTGCTTCAAAATATGAAGCCAAAATAAAGTTGGCAAATTTAGCAACTCCATTGGTTTATGAAGGGGTAAGGTTGGTAGTGCTTTTAGGAATTTATAAAGGTTTGAAAAAAATCAACGAATTTTTCAAAGCAAAATAACAGATTTTTGTTAATTGTCAAATATAAGCTATCAATTGAAAATTATCTGTTGCTTTTGTAAAATCCGTAGAAAACAATGTAACCATAACAAGCTACTAACACCAAAAAGGCAAGACGGAAACCTACATAATCGGTGAGAAAACCATAGGCAATAGGAACTAACCCACCACCCACAATCATAGTACAAAGAAGCGCAGAGGCTTGTGTTTGTAACTCGTCGATACCTTCGTTGGCAAGGGCAAAGATGGTGGGGAACATAATAGAATTAAAAAGCCCTAATGATAGAAGGGTTATCATAGAGAAAAGTCCGTTGGTGTTAATGGAAAGTAGAATGAGTATTATGTTACTTGCCCCTGCTATCATCAGCATTTTAGAGGGTGAGAAGCAACGGGTTAGCCTTGCTCCGATAAAGCGCCCTACCATAGCTCCACCCCAATAGGTGCACAGAAAAATTCCCACAATAGCTTTAGGATTAGCAGGCAAAGAGGCTGAGGTTCCAAAGAATTCAGTTATATTATTCCACAAGCCACCCCCTACAGGGCATTCTGATATTTCGGCTGTATTGTTTTCTACCAAATAGTTTACTGTAAAGCTACCTATAATTACTTCGGCTCCTACATATAAAAAGATGCCTATTGCTCCTAATAAAAGGGAGGGGGTTCTTAGTAAAGTGAAGTAGCTTTTTTTGTCTATTTTTTCGATAGCGGTATTGGCGTAGGGTAGTTTTGTGAGTGAAAACACAAGAGCCAATACAATTACTACTAAGGCTATGTAAAGGGAGGGTATTTGTATAGAGAGGGCTTCGGAATGAAGGTATATTTGTCGGTCGATTTCTTCCATTTGTGCTATTTCCGCACTATTTTTCACTTCTTCATTTAGCAAGTATACTGAGGCAGCAATGGGGGCAAAGGTGGTTCCTAAGGCGTTAAAAGCTTGAGAATAGGTAAGTCGGCTGGGGGTAGTACTTTGGCTGCCTAAGGCTGAAATATAAGGATGTAGTGCTACTTGGAGAAAAGTGATGCCTGAACCTATTACAAATACAGCGAACATATAGAGGGGAAATGAGCGCTCGTCGGCAGCAGGATGAAATAAGAGAGCTCCTAAAGCAATGAGTACTAACCCTAAGACTATGCCTCGCTGGTACCCTATGCGGCTGAGAATAAAACCTGCAGGTATAGAGAGCAAGAGGTAGGGTAAGAAAAAGAAAAATAGTAAGAGGGCTGAATGAGTGTAATCCAGCTCGAATATATCGCGTAAATAGGGTAGTAAGAATTGTATCAATACAGTTATCCCTCCGAATAGGAAGAATAGTATTCCTACAAAGGTAAATGCTTTGACTCTATATTTTGAATTATTCATTTTGAGTTAATTGGCTAAAAGAGTTTGTTTTTTGAGGGTGCAAAGATACATATAATATTTTAATGATTAGTTAAAATTTAACTTTTTATTTTTGTTGCATCTGTAACATTTTATACTAACCACTTGATAATTAGTGTTTGTAAGCTATGTAAAATGTTGAATTTAACATTTTAGTGTCTAAAAAAATAGGATTATAGTAAGTTATCTTTATAAAAAAAATGTGAAAGTAGTAGCTAATATGAAAAAAAGTACTACTTTTGCACTCGAAAATGCCTGCTGATTAGTTGTTTGTATACTTATTAACAGCTAATGCTTAAGTGCAGAGAGATTCAAGTAGCGAATTAGGATAGAGAGATGAAATCTTTCCTTAAGATGCGAAATCTGGTATTAAAGATTGGAACAAATAATCAATAACTAAATAAAATAATGATGAAAAGTTGGTTTTTAAATGTAGCTATTTTTTTGCTTACAGCAATGATGTATGCCCAAAATGGCACAGTAACGGGTGAGGTTCTTGACGATACAAATGTGCCTTTGATGGGTGCAGGCGTGCTGGTGAAGGGTACAACTCACGGAGTATCGACGGATATGGATGGTAAGTTTTCGCTTACTGTGAATGCTGCTGCTGGAACTCTTGAAGTTTCGTTCCTTGGTTATGTTACTAAGGAAGTTTCATACCGATTGACTAATGGTAAAGCACACGTTAGGGTGAAACTAGAAAGTGACCAAGAGCATCTTAGCGAGGTGATAGTAACCGGCAAAAGTACTTTGTTGGATATTGCGCAAGAGCGTAAGACACCGGTAGCGGTATCGACTATTCAGGCTACTGAGATTATTGAGAAGTTGGGTACAAGAGAACTGCCTGAGATTTTGAATCGTACGCCTTCGGTATATGCTACTAAAGGTGGTGGTGGTTTTGGCGACTCAAGAATTAATATTCGCGGTTTTGATAGTAAGAACGTTGCGGTAATGGTAAACGGTATGCCAGTAAATGATATGGAAGGTGGTACTGTTTATTTCAGTAACTGGACTGGATTATCGGATGTTACTTCGGCTATGCAGGTACAACGTGGTTTGGGTGCTTCAAAATTGGCTATTGCTTCAGTAGGGGGTACTATTAACTTTGTAACTCGTGCTGCAGATATGGCAGAAGGAGGTACTGCTATGGCTCGTTATGGTAGCAATGGTGAGTACAAAGGTTCGGTAGCTTATAATACGGGTAAGAGTACTACAGGATGGTCATCGTCTGTGCTTTTTAGCAAGAACTGGGGACGCAAATACGCTGATGGTACTCAGTTTGACAGCTATAGTTATTATTTTGCTTTGGGATATGAGCTTTCAAAGAGCCATAGTTTTCAGTTTATGTTCACTGGTTCACCACAATGGCACCACCAACGTTCAACAAGCCCTAGTATAGCTGATGCAATACGTTACGGAGGTAGTGATGATAAACCTAACCGCCGCTATAATGGTGATTGGGGATATTTAAACGGTGAGGAGTATTCGATGAGACGCAATGCTTATCACAAACCGGTAGCTATGCTGAACTGGGATTGGACTATGAGTGACCATACTTCATTAAGTACTGTAATTTACGCTTCGTTAGGACGTGGTATGGGTACTAGTAATGCTGGACAAGCATATTCTTTGAAAAAGACAACCAATCCAAAAACGGGAGTTGTTTCATATTCTCTTGATAAGAAGTTTTTGAACACTTTGCGTACTGATGAAGGATTGGTTGATTTTGATAAAGCAGTAGCTTATAACAAAGGAGAGACTGTAAATGGCTTAATTAATATGCATCACCCAGGACAAGCAGGAACAGGAGGTGATGTAATAGCTCCTGATGGCAAGAAGTTAAAAGCTACTAATGAAGGATACTTTTTAAGTGGTTCGGTGAACTCACACGACTGGTATGGTTTTCTTACTAATTTGAAACATCAGATTAATGATCATCTAACTCTTAATATGGGGATTGATGGTCGTTACTACTACGGTTATCACCACCAAGTGGTTACTGATTACTTAGGTAATACAAGCTATGCTGATACTAGGAATGCTAATTTAACAGGAGCTAATGTGGTAACAACGGCTCACCCTGCTAACTTGTCGTGGAATCCTTTTAGCAAAGTAGCTCCTATTACAGAGCAAATAGGATATAGCAATGACGGTGAGGTGAAATGGTTAGGTCTTTTCTCTCAATTTGAATATTCGGATGATAACTTATCGGCTTTTATTCAAGGTTCTACTTCTGTACAATCCTATCAGCGTGTTGATAACTTTATGAAACCTGGTAAGTTGGCAATTAGTGGTAGACCTGATACTGCTATGAGTACTAAAACAGGCTTTAAGAATATTGTGGGTTATAACATTAAAGGAGGTTTGAACTACAATATTAACGAGCAACACAATGTGTATGCTAACGTAGGTTACTACTCTAAGCAACCTTTGTTCAATGCTGTATATCCTAACTATTTGAACTTCTTGAACCCTGCTCTTACTAATGAAAAGATTTTTGGAGTGGAATTGGGTTACGGTTTTAAATCGGATATATTTAATGGTAATTTGAACCTTTACCGCACTTCGTGGACTGACCGCTATTTGCGCAAACAAGACGATATACAAATAGGTAGTAACTTTATCCGTGCTTATGCTAATATTTTAGGAATTAAAGAGGTTCACCAAGGGGTGGAAGTAGAACTTACTGCTAATATTACTTCTTTCTTAAAGTTGAATGGTATGCTTTCATTGGGTGACTGGTTCTATAAAGGAAATGCTAAAGGTACACTTATCAATGAAAATAACAATCCTATTGATTTGCAAGGTAATGAGGTGCCTGCGGCGAGTGCTGCTGAACTGAAACTTTTCTTAGACGGTGTAAAAGTGGGTGAAACCGCTCAAACTACTGCCGCTTTGGGTGCTACTATATTACCTGTGAAAGGATTGCGCTTTGATATTGATTGGAATTATGTAGATAACTTGTATTCTAATTTGAATATATCAAACTTCAACAAAAAAGAAGAAGCTGAAAAAGGAGCTTTGAAGTTGCCTAGCTATAATTTGTTTGATATTAATGCTTCATATCGTTGGCAGCTTACTGATAAACAACGTTTGACTTTCTCGGCTTCGGTTAATAACTTGCTGGATACTTATTATATTGCAGATTCATATACAAGTAATCACGCTACTGATAGCAGTGTTACTTACAAAGGTATTGATGTTAAAAACCGTGTGTACTTTGGTGCGGGTCGTACCTTTAGTTTTGGCGTACGCTACAACTTTTAATTAGATAAGAAATATAAATATAAAAAGAGACTGCCTGATGGTGGTCTCTTTTTTTTGGGGCAATTTATGAAATTAGCAAATTAGCAAATTAGCAAATTAGCAAATTTGGAAATTAGGGAATTAGCAAATTATGGGGTTGTAGAGATTGGTGATTTTTTTTGTATCTTTGCCTCTTGAAAATTAATATCTTAAAAAACGAATAGAAAATGAGAATATATAAATCTGTTTACGAAATATTTGAGACTTATATGGCGGTATCGGACTATGAGGATATTGACTTTGTGTTTGATATAGTGAATTATTTCCGCCGAAAAAGCAAAAATAAAAAGCTGCCTTTTACCATAACTGAACTTCTTTCGGAACTAAAACACGAACCTGATAGGATCGCTTTTTTGAAAGAGAAACTTCATAATGTATTTGCTCATAAACAAAAGGTTACTCTTTTTACCGATGCGGGGCTGCTAAATAGTGTGTCGTTCTTTAGGGAACTCCTTAGGCGTATAGGGCATCAGATTATTCCCGACCAACCTTCACAAGATAGTATTCAATATGTGCTAAATCAGCTTTTTTACCGTACTTCCGATGCCAAATGGGTGCAACAGATTCCGTTAGATAATTGGAAAGATTTGTTTGATATTCTTACGGTTGATACTTTTTACGAGGATAAGGAACGAAAGCATACTTCACAGGAAATTCTTTGGGCAATAATGATACTTTCACAACGTATGGGAGGGTTGGCTTTGCAGACCGATGTGCTGCGTATGGTGCCTGAATATGCACACTTGAACAGTCCGTTTATAGCTTTGGACGATGAGCTGAATAACCTTGCCCGTACGCTTGCTAAGGAAGATAGTCCTTATTTGTATATTCAAGACTATGCACAGGATTACAAACAGCTGAATATTTTAGCCGCTCAGTGTGAGGATTTTGTGAATAAGGCTGATGCAAATGCAGGTAAATACGGGGTTACTTTTAGTGTGAACCAAACACTTTTGCTCATCAGGCAGCAAGTAAAGCGAATTAGGCGTTTGTACAACTATATTTTTATAGAAAAGGAGAGTGATAAGAAGGAAAAGGCTATTGCTTTTTACTTGGATATGGTGAAAACTAACTCTAAGAAGAACAATATTAGAAAGCTTATTAACGATAGTGTGTACAATATTACCTATGAGATTACGAACTATACTGGTAAAACGGGTGAACATTACATTACTTCGACTTCGGGTGAGTATTTTAAGATGCTGAAAACGGCACTATGGGGAGGGGTGATAGTGAGTTTTATGTGCTTGGTGAAGTTGTATATGAGTATGCAGCCCGACCAAAGTAGTTTTTTTAGGGCGCTGAACTACAGTATGAATTATGCTATTGGCTTTGTCTTGATTTACCTTACGGGCTCTACTTTGGCTACTAAGCAACCTGCGATGACGGCTTCGACTATTGCTAAAACTTTGGAGAATTTAGGAGCGGGGTATAGTAAAGATAAAACGAAACACTATGGAGAGTTTACGACTTTGTTCACGCGTTTGTTTCGCTCGCAGTTTATTGCTTTTGTGGGGAATGTGTTTGGGGCTTTTCCTGTATCGCTGTTGTTGGTGATAGGGGTGAGCTACTTAAAGGGGTATAATTTTGCAGCTGAAAAGAGTCATCATTTGTTAGAGGATTTGAATATATGGGATACGCACGTGTTTTTGCACGCTTGTATAGCTGGGGTATTTTTGTTTTTATCGGGTATTATAGCGGGTAATGTAGCAAGCGTGAATAACTTTAATAATTTTTATTACCGACTGTCGGAACATCCGTTTTTGAAGGGCTTTTTTGGCAAGCTCCGTATGCAACGAGTGGCGGGCTGGATGCGTGAAAAATGGCCGAGTGTGGTGTCGAATATTTGGTTTGGTGTGTTTATGGGCAGTGCGTGGGCTGTAGGTGATTTTTTTGGTTTGCCTATCGATATAAGGCATATTACTTTTGCGAGTGGTAATTTTGCTTATGGGCTGTACGGAATGGACTTTATGGTGAGTTTCTGGGAGGTTTTTTGGTGTATATTAGGCATTGGCATTATAGGTTTTGGGAATTTTATTGTGAGTTTTGGCTTGTCGTTATGGATAGCATTGCGCTCACGAGAGGTGCCTTTTTCACAGCTTAAACATCTTATAGGCTGTGTGTGGGCTGCTTTTAAGGAAAGACCCAAGGCGTTCTTTTTTCCGGTGAAATCAAAGATTTAAAGATTAATTGAACCTCATTAATTTTTAGTAATTAGGGGGTAGGAAGTATCTGGCTTGTTTAACAAGAGAGATGCTTCCTACCCCCTAATTTGCTAATCAGGTAGTATTTTTGTTTTTTTGTTTCGGTTATGCTGGATTTTCACGGAGCAGAATGTGAAAAGTTAAATGTGAACGCCGTGTTAAGAAACGAGGTCAAACGCATAAAATTACAATGGGACATTGAAGTTACCTCAAAAATAACAAAAAATCATCTTTTTCCTATTTTTATTGCGAATAATGCAAAGTGAGGGGTTAGGATTGAAACGCTTGATATTCAGTGAAGTAACGCTTATTGTTCGCTCACCCTTCGCTCTGCCTTCGGTATGCCTTCGCTCTGGCTTCGAGATAGCTCCAAGCTGGTTTTGATAAGGTTTTCATTGTAATACGTTCATTGTTAAGGGGTTAGGGTTCTGCGCAAAAAAGGGAGTTGGGGTCGGTAATTTTTGATTTATTTGCAACAAAAATGAGGAAAAGATGCATTTTAGATATTAAGCTTTGGAGAGGAGTAAAACAGTTTTTGTGCGTTTAACCTGTTAAAAAACAATTATTAGTTGTTAATTGGTAAAAAGTTTGTACTTTTGCACTCTGTAAAATAAAAAATAACAAGAAGCGTATGGCTAAGAATGTAGTGATTGTAGAGTCGCCTGCAAAGGCTAAAACTATTGAGAAGTTCTTAGGTAAGGACTATAAAGTGGTGTCCAGTTATGGGCATATAGTAGATTTGCCTTCCAATGAATTGGGGGTGGATATACAACACGGTTTTAAACCTAATTATCTGATTTCAAGCGATAAAAAGAACCTTGTAAAGGAACTAAAAGCTCTTACATCGGCTGCAGAAACAGTATGGTTGGCATCGGATGAAGACCGCGAAGGAGAGGCAATAGCATGGCACTTGGCGGAAACTTTGAAACTTAAGACTGCTAACACGAAACGCATTGTTTTTAACTCGATTACTAAAACGGCTATTGAGAAAGCTATTAAAAATCCGCGTGGGATTGATTATAACTTGGTGAATGCACAACAAGCACGCCGTGTGCTTGACCGCTTGGTGGGCTATGAACTTTCGCCAGTGCTGTGGAAAAAGATAAAAAGTGGACTCTCGGCAGGACGAGTACAATCGGTAGCAGTACGCTTAATAGTGGAGCGCGAGCGTGAAATACAGGAATTTAAATCACAATCGGGCTTTAAAATTACTGCTGAATTTGTAACGGCAGAGGGGAAAGTGGTAAGGGCTACTTTGCCTAAATCATTTGACAACCAGCAAGAGGCTGAAGCTTTCTTACAACAGAATATAGGGGCAAACTTTAAGGTGGCTTCATTGGAGAAAAAGCCAGCTAAGAAGAGTCCGGCACCGCCTTTTACGACTTCGACTTTGCAACAAGAGGCTGCGCGGAAGTTGTATTTTTCGGTAAGCAAAACAATGACAGTGGCGCAACGCTTGTATGAATCGGGGTTCATTACTTATATGCGTACTGATAGTGTGAACTTATCACAAGAGGCTTTGACGGCTGCTAAGAATGCTATAGTACAGCTTTTTGGAGCTCCGTACAGCCAAGTACGCAACTTTGCTACTAAAACTAAGGGCGCCCAAGAGGCGCACGAGGCTATCCGCCCTACGGATATGGCGCGTACGAGTATACCTGCTGAAGCCGACCAAAACAAACTATACGAGCTTATTTGGAAGCGTACGCTGGCTTCGCAAATGGCTGATGCCCAAGTGGAACGCACTACTGTAAAGATTGAAGCTGATAGGCACCAAGAACAGTTCACGGCTTCGGGAGAGGTGGTTCAGTTTGACGGCTTTTTGAAAGTGTATTTAGAAAGTACAGATGATGAAGATGAGGAACAAGAAGGTATGTTACCAGCCCTAAGCCAAGGGGAGGTGCTTACTAATGAATATATTACAGCCACACAGCGATATACGCGTCCGCAACCTCGTTATACCGAGGCATCGTTGGTGAAGAAATTAGAAGAACTGGGGATAGGAAGACCATCTACCTATGCGCCTACTATTTCCACCATACAGAACAGGGGCTATGTAGAGCGCAGTAGTTTGGAAGGGGAAGTACGCCCTTACCAACAGCTTACTCTTGCCAAAGGTGTTATCAAAACTAAGACTCTTACCGAGAAAGTGGGAGCTGATAAAGGTAAACTGATGCCTACGAACATCGGCAGCGTAGTGAATGACTTTTTGGTAAATCACTTCGATACTATTATGGACTATAATTTTACTGCTAAAGTAGAAAATAGTTTTGATGAGATAGCCGAAGGGAATGAGAATTGGACAGAAATGCTCGCTCAGTTTTACGAGCATTTTCACCCAATAGTAGAGAATGTAGAGAAGAATACGGGTCGTGAGACCGGTGAACGCGTATTAGGGATAGACCCTAAGAGCGGTCGCCCTTTAAGTGTGCGCTTAGGGCGTTATGGGGCTATGGCACAGATAGGAAATCCTGATGATAAGGAGAAACCTATTTATGCGAGTTTGCTGTCGGGTATGGCCATAGAGACTATTACTTTTGAAGAGGCTTTGAAATTATTTGAACTGCCTCGTCACTTGGGGATAGTAGATGGCAAGAATGTAGAGGTGAACGTAGGGCGTTTTGGTCCTTATGTACATTACGGTGATGCTTATATTTCACTGGCAAAAGGTGAAGATGTATTCGGCGTAACTTTTGAGCGTGCTAAAGAGCTGATAGGTGAGAAGAAAAAAGCAGACGCTCCTATAGCAAGCTACCAAGGACTTGAAGTAGTGAAAGGTATTGGTCGTTTTGGCCCTTTCATCAAATGGAATAATAACTACATTAATGTTACTAAGAAGTACAATTTCGACAATCTGACACAGCACGATGTAGAGGAGCTGATAGAGGGCAAGCTGAAAAAGGAGTCGGAAAAGGTAGTGAAAGAGTGGGCTGAGGGCGAAATACGCATAGAAAAAGCCCGCTGGGGTCGTTTTACTTTGATAAAAGGAAAAACTAAGGTAGAACTGCCTAAAGATACAAATGTTGAGGCTTTCACAAAAGAAGAAGCACTTGCTTTATTGGCAGAAAAAGAACCTAAACCTAAGGCAACGACTAAGAGAACAGCGACTAAGAAAAAATAACTTTCTATTTTAATACGCATATCAAACGGTTTTTAAAAATACTTGGCAAAATAGTAGTGGCAATCCTCATTGTATTGGGGATTGCAGTGGCGGTATTGTATTTTCCTGCCACCCAAACTTTTATTGCTAAGAAGGTAGTGGCTTACCTGAATGAAGATTTTGGTATAAACATTGATATAAACCGTATTCATATCAAATTTAATGGGAAAGTAGCTATTAATGGCACTTTGATACGCGACCATAAGCAGGATACACTGATATGGGCTAAAGAGCTCAATACTTCTATTTTGGATATAAAGCAACTTATTGATGGGAATCTTTATTTTGGAGATATAGAAGCCGATGAGCTGCTCTTTGATATGAAGACCCATAAGGGTGATACCCTATCGAACCTTGATGTGTTTGTTAGCAAGTTTGATTCGGGAGAACCCAGCACTGGTAAATTCGTAATGGAAGCGACAAAGATACATCTGCATAACGGTCGTTTCTATATAATCGATGAGAACCATACTGACCCAATGTTATTGCAGTTAGACAAACTGAATGCTAAGGTCAGTGATTTTTGTATATCGGGTAGTAATATCGGTTTAAGTGCTACAGCTAACTTTACTTATAACAAGCAGTTAGAAGTAAGCCATTTGGCAGCTGAGCGTTTTGAGTATACTGATAGCTTGATGCAGACAGGTTTGTTGCTTTTGCAACTGAAGGGTAAGGCTTCGACCTCACTATCGACTAACCTAAAATTGTACCCTCAGAAGGGTAGCTATGGCGACTTTGTGAATAAAGTGGTGTGGGATGCTACTGTGTTTCAGGGGCAGGTGAATACTACTCACCTGAACACTTTTTACAATGGTTTTACTCCTGAACGCCTTATAGGACTAAGAAATGTGCATTTGAAAGGTACATTGAATGATTTTATTATACCTAAAGGAGAGGTTAGCTACCAAAATACATCGCTTAAGGGCACTTTGCTGTTCAAGAACTTACTTTCCGATGATAAAGATATTATTATTGAAGGGAAAGGGGTAAACGCTCAGACTATTTATAACGATTTGGCATACTTGATGCCTACAGTTTTGGGAGAAAACTTACCCGAAATACTGCAAAAGTTAGGAATGTGTTCATTAGAAGGAGATTTTACCTATAAAACGACTTCACTACTTACTAATTTATTGCTAAAAACGGCTGACGGGGAGGCGCATATTGATGGTTTTTTAGATAACCTTACCCATACGGATAAAACAATATTTAAGGCAGACCTCAGAACACAACAACTGCACTTAGGAAAGCTGTTGGGCGATTATAGTATGGGGGCTCTTACAGCCGACTTGGTAGTGCGAGGGCAAGGGTTCGAGCCTAAAACAATGCAGCTCTTTGCTAATGGAAGCATTCACTCGTTGGGCTATAATGGCTATCAGTACAAACGTATAGGGGTAAATGGAGAACTGAGAAGAGAAGTCTTCAATGGGAAAATAGATATTAGAGACCCTAACCTTACAATGAAATTTGATGGGCTTGCCGACCTATCGGGTAAGAAAAATAAGTTTGACTTTCAGGCAGACATAGCTATAGCTGATTTACACGCCTTGAAGTTTATGGAGAAAGACACTATTTCACAATTCTGTGGAAAGGTGATTATTGATATTTCGGGCAATGATTTAGACGATATAGTGGGTAAGATAGCTTTTAAAAACACAAACTATATCAACTCGGCTGGAGATTTTGCTTTTAAAGATTTTGAAGTGCTATCAGCCCTTAACGAGGAAGAGGTGAAGCAAATAAGTATCAATTCACCTGATATTATCAGTGGAAAGGTAGAGGGGAAATTCCGATTGGTAGAGATAAAGAAAGTACTACAAAATGCGGTGGGAAGTATCTATACCCATTACAATCCTTATAAAATAGAGCCTAATCAATACGTTAATTTTCACTTTGATATTTACAACAAAATAGTAGAAGTATTTGTGCCTGAAGTAAAGATTGGTAAGAATACTTTTATTGATGGTAGTATTGATTCGGATAAGGAGAGCTTTAAACTTCAGATGAAATCACCAAGTGTGAATGCTTACGATAACCAGATAGATAGTTTAAGTCTTGAGATAGATAGCAAAAATCCTTTATACAACACTTTCTTAGAGGTTAAAAAAGCAGACTTTGGGGTGTATGCTATTCAAGATTTTAACCTAATTAACACTACCATTAAAGATACTCTCTTTTTCCGTACAGAGTTTAAAGGCGGTGAAAGGGGAAAAGATAACTATGAGCTTAACTTCTATCATACACTTAATGAGAAGCAGGAATCAATTATAGGGATAAAGAAATCACTTGTAAATTTTAAAGGGAATGAGTGGTATATTAATCGTGAGAACGCGATGAATCAGTACAACAAGATTGTGCTGAACCGCACTGCTGATAGTTTGAAGATAAGCAACTTTAAGATGGCGCACCAAAATCAGTATATCAATCTTAGTGGGCTTATGACTACGGCTGATTACAAAAACTTACATTTGGTAGCCCATAATGTAGCTTTGGATAAAATAATGCCAGAGATGAAAGGTTTAAACCTTACAGGTACCCTAAATGGGAATGTATCACTTACCCAAAAAGGTAACTTGTACTATCCTTCTGCCGATATGTTTGTGCGTTATTTTAAACTGAATGGCTATGATTACGGTGATTTGGAAATGAGTATCTTTGGTAATAATGACCTTTCGTCATTTGATGTAGGAGCTTTCTTCTCCAATGGGCGGTCGTTAGGGTTTTCTACACGAGGGAAGATTAACTTAGATAAAAAGAAAGGTACTTTGTTAGACCTAAAGGCTTCTTTTCAGGATTTTGCACTGTCACCTTTTACGCCTTTTGTGGAGGGGATTTTCTATGATTTGCGCGGTACCTTGAGTGGATTAGTGAATATTAAGGGTAGTGTGACCGACCCACTAATGGATGGTGAGCTTACACTTCATAAAGCAGGGGCAGGTATTAGCTACTTGAAACTTAATGCCGATATTAATGAAGGAGCCCGCATAAAGGTCAATAACAAAACTTTTGATATTAATAATTGGACTCTTACTGATACTGATTACAAAACACAAGCCTCTCTTAATGGTACTATTAGGCATAACCGATTGTTGGATTGGTTTTTAGACCTTCGTTTACAAACTCTTGGCAAGCGCTTTATGGTACTGAATACCCCATATACAGATGATGCTCTTTTCTATGGTACTGCCTTTATGCAAGGCAAGGCAACCATTAAAGGGGCATTGGACGAAATAGCCATTGGTGTGACAGGTAAGACGGAAGAAGGTACTTCATTTAAAATACCGCTTAGTGATGGTGAAAGTGTAGGTGATGACTCGTTTATTACTTTTGTAGAAAAAGGAGATAAGAAAGTAAAAGTACAAAGAGATTTAGAGTCGATTAAGGGATTGGAGCTCAATTTTGAATTAGATGTACTGCCTACTGCCGAAGTAGAGATAGTGATGGATAAGAAAACGGGTAGTAACTTAGTAGGAAGGGGGGCAGGTACACTACTTATTGAAATCAATACCAATGGAAAATTCAATATGTGGGGTGACTTTATTACTTATTCGGGTTTTTATAACTTTAAGTACGAGAACTTTATTGATAAGCGGTTCAATGTGTTGCCAGGAGGCTCTATCTCTTGGAGTGGCGACCCTCTAAAAGCTACCTTACGCGACTTAAAAGCTGCTTATAACCTAAGTGCTAACCCCAGTACACTGTTGGAAAGCAATCAGTACAATCGCAAAGTAAATACACAGGTAGTCATTAAGTTAGAAGGCGAGCTGATGCACCCCGAAACGGTGTTTGATATTACCTTCCCCGATAGTAGTCCTAGTCTTGTATCGGAACTGAATTACAAACTTGAAGACCAAGACCGCAAACAGCTACAAGCTTTCTCGCTCTTGGCACAAGGTTCGTTTATGAGTGAAAAGAACACTGATAACAGTTTGCTTGCATATAACCTTTTTGAAACAGCTGCTGGTTTGTTTAACCAACTTCTTTCTGATGAAGATAATAAGTTGAACTTAGGGGTATCATACGAGGCAGGTATTAACGAAGGGGCATCGGATATTAATAGTGATAGGTTAGGCTTTACTGTTTCTACCCAAATTACCGACTGGGCAAGTGTAAATGCCAAAGTAGGTATACCAGTGGGGGGAGTAAGCCGTACAGCAGTAGCTGGTAACGTAGAAGTACTATTCCGTTTGAACGCTGATGGAAGTTTAACAGCTAAGATATTTAACCGTGAAAATGAGTGGCAACAATATATGCTTGACCGCATAGGTTATGCCCAAGGGGTAGGACTCACCTATACAGTCGATTTTAATACTTTTAAAGGATTAATGCAGAAAATTTTTAAGAAAGGTGGCACTATAGTGAGGTAATTAGAACCGAGCTGTAGGAGCTGCCTTATTATTTTTCGCTCTGCCTACTTATTTTTTCTTGCCTATTGATAGACTCTTGGTGAATGGCTTTAAATACCCTAATAATCAAATCTTCACTAAGGTTGCGTTGTTCACCTTCTAATATCATTTTGCCAAGTATTTCGTGCCAACGTTGGTTTTGTAAGATAGCCACGTTGTTAGCTTTTTTTAGCACCCCAATTCCGTCGGCTATTTCCATACGTTTTTTGAGCAAATCAAGCAGTTGGTAGTCTAAGACATCGATATGAGAGCGCAAGAGTCCTAACTGGCTTACATAATCTTCTTCAGTAGTCGATGTTTTACGGATTCTTAGGTCGTTCATTATCTGAACAAGGCGTTCGGGGGTGATTTGCTGAGCGGCATCGCTCCACGCTGCATCGGGGGTGCAGTGCGTTTCAATCATCAAACCATCGAAGTTAAGGTCGAGGGCTGTTTGTGACACATCAAATATCAGTTCGCGTTTGCCTGTAATATGTGAAGGGTCGCAAATTAGCGGTAGGTTGGGGAACTTGTTTTGCAGGTCTATTACCAACTGCCATTCGGGGATATTGCGGTATTTTGTTTTTTCGTAGGTAGAAAATCCTCGGTGTATAACCCCTAAGTTCTTGATATTAGCGCGTTGTAGGCGTTCTAAAGCTCCTATCCACAGCGGTAGGTCGGGGTTTACAGGATTCTTAACCAGTATGATTTTATCAGTATCTTTTAGCTCGTCGGCTATTTCCTGAATAATAAAAGGACTCACGGTGGAGCGAGCTCCTATCCACAGCATATCAATGTCGTGTTCTAAAGCCAACTTCACGTGGTCTTTATTAGCTACTTCGGTAGCTGTTTTTAAGCCAGTTTCTTCTTTTACGCGTTGTAGCCATTTAAGACCTAAAGCCCCCACACCTTCAAACATACCGGGGCGGGTGCGCGGTTTCCATATTCCAGCACGGAAGAAAGATACATCGGTATCTTTTAGGCTATGAGCTATTTTTAACACTTGTTCTTCAGTTTCGGCACTGCAAGGTCCCGCTATTACTACAGGGTGGTTAAGATGCAAATCATCTAACCACTGGCGGTTTTCTTTCGTTATATCCATTGTAATGAATTAGTTTTCCCTTATTTTTTCAATGATAAGGTCATAATGAGTGTAATGTTTTACAAAATCAAGGTTTGTAACATCTATGATAAGTGAATTGATAGCTGTGTTTTTCTGGATAAAGTCCAGATAGCCATAATGTATTTTCTTCAGGTAGTCGGGTGAAATGTTTTGTTCGTAATCTCTGCCGCGTTTCTTGATATTCTCAATAAGGCGGTCGGTATTTTGGTAGAGGAATACGTAAAGGTCGGGCTTAATAATCTGGTTATACAGTATGTAAAAGAGCTTGCGGTAGAGTACAAACTCATCGTCGCTAAGGGTAATTTTAGAGAAGATGAGAGATTTAAAAATATCGTAATCGGATACTACAAACTCTTTGAACAAGTCCATCTGTGCCAGCTGATCACGCATCTGTTGGTAGCGTTCGGTAAGGAATGACATTTCCAACGTAAAGCCGTATTGCTTAGGATTTTCATAGAATTTTGGCAGAAAAGGATTGTCCGAAAACTGTTCTAATATCAGTTTAGCGTTAAAGTCTTCGGCTATTTTAGTAGCTAAAGTTGTTTTTCCTGAACCTATATTCCCCTCTATAGCAATGTATTTATAGTGCAAAAAAGGCGATTTTTGTGCAGGGAACGACAGTTGTTCGGCAAGGCGTTGTACAGGCGAAGTATCGTCGGTAGTAAGTAGCAGTTCGCCTACCGTTTTTTTAAGTACAGGGTGTACTTTATGCTGGTCGATAGCAGCTAAGGGTTTGAGTACAAACTTACGGCGGTGGAGTAGGGGGTGAGGTACCGTAAGCAGTTCGGTATTGATAACTCTGTCGTCATAGAACAGTATATCAAGGTCTATAGTGCGTGACTGATAGCCTTTAGAGGGGGTGCGTTCACGCCCCAATTCGTGTTCTATTTGCAAGAGTTGTGCCATAACCTCATCGGGCGATAGGTAAGTACGGCATAGCAGACAGGTGTTTAAAAAAGCCTCACCAGCAAAGCCCCACGAGGGGGTTTCGTAAATAGGAGCAATATCGACAATAGAGCCTACTCGCATTGCTATGCCCTCAATGGCTTGCTGCAAGTAGGCTTTACGATTCCCCAAGTTACTTCCTAATGATATGTAAACGTCGTGGTTCAATTAACAATTGATAATTAACAATTAATAATTAGCAGCACTTTAAAGAATTTTATTTTCTATTGGTTTTGTAAAAAGTGCAACACATTATCGTAGATGCGGTTTTCTATATCGGTAGTATCGGCAGGAATGAATTTTTCTCCCATAATATGTTCATAAAGTTCGATGTACCGATCGGATACCGATTGTACATACTTGTCGGTCATAGCAGGGATTTTTTGCCCTTTTTCACCTTGGAAACCCTGTGAAATAAGCCATTGGCGTACAAATTCTTTTGAAAGTTGTATTTGAGGTTCGCCGTTCTCTTGGCGTTCTTCATACCCTTCTTTATAGAAGTAACGTGATGAGTCGGGGGTATGAATTTCATCAATAAGTACTATCTCACCATCGCGGGTTTTACCAAATTCGTATTTCGTATCTACTAATATAAGACCGTGTTTGGCAGCTATTTCGGTACCTCTGGCAAACAGAGCGTAGGTGTATTTTTCCATCAGGCGGTAATCAGCCTCACTTACTATACCGCGCCTAATGATGTCCTCACGTGATATATCCTCGTCGTGCAGTCCTTGTTCGGCTTTAGTAGCAGGGGTAATGATAGGGTGTTGTGGGAAAATATCGTTTTGGCGTAATCCTTCGGGCAGTGCTACCCCCGATAGCATACGTTTGCCGTCCTTATACAAGCGTGCAGCGTGCCCTGCAAGGTATCCTCTTATAACCATTTCTACTTTTATAGGCTCACACATTTGTCCTATCGATACGTTAGGGTCGGGTGAAGCAATAAGCCAATTGGGTACAATATCTTCAGTTTGCTGTAAGAAACTCACAGCCATTTGGTTCAGTATTTGACCTTTGTAAGGAATGCCTTTAGGCAAGATAGCATCAAAAGCTGATATGCGGTCGGTAGCAATCATAATGAGCGTATCATCTTTTAGCTGATACACATCACGTACTTTCCCTTTGTAAACAGATTGCTGTTTAGGGAATTTAAAGTTAGTTTTTGTTATGGTATTCATCTTTCTTAAGAGTTAATATTCTTTTCTCGCGGCAAAGGTACAAAATAATTGTCAATTATCAAGTATTTGACAAATTTTGATGCTAAATATTTCAAAATTA
>CAUREJ010000007.1:0-57083 GCA_963523735.1 uncultured Capnocytophaga sp. | reverse complement strand
ACAATGGTACGCACTAACGATGGTTTTGAAATAGCCGAAGTAGACCTAAAACTACGCGGGCCTGGTGATTTGATGGGGACCCAACAAAGTGGCGTACTTGCCTTAAAAATAGCCGACATTGTAAAAGATCAAGATATACTGAAGGCTGCTCGTTTCCAAGCTATCGATCTCCTCAAAACCGACCCTCATTTGGAACTACCCCAAAACCAATGCGTTGCCCATACCCTCACCCAGTTGCAACGCTATAAAAACCTATGGACGTATATTTCCTAATCTTATACTACTTTCTTATACTTATTTACCCAATGTAATCGAGTAAAACGAGAGTATGCCTTATAATAACAGTTAAATCGCTGACATATTGTCAGTGATTTTTAGTTTTAAAACGCCACAAACTGACATTTTGTCAGCAAAATAGACTTGGCACACATCTTGTCTATCTTTTACTGAAAATGTTAATTGTTAATTACTAATTGAAAAGAATATGAATTTTAATAACTTTACTATCAAAGCGCAAGAAGCGATACAAACCGCTCAGCAAATAGCCCAACAATATGGGCATCAGGAATTGCAAAATGAACACTTTTTCAAAGCTATAGAACAAGTAGATGAAAATGTATTGCCTTTCCTATGTAAGAAATTGAACATTAACCGCGAACAGCTTTCTAAACAGTTAGAAACAGCTTTGCAAGGATTTGCAAAAGTAAGCGGTGCCGATATGGGGCTGTCACGTGAGGCAAATACTATGCTGAATGAGGCTGCTAATATAGCCAAAAAATGGAATGACGAATACGTATCGTTAGAACACCTTATAGTGGCTATTTTTAAAAGTAACAGCAAGATAGCCCAAACCCTTAAAACCCAAGGTGTGAATGAAAAGGATTTGGAAAAAGCGATTCAAGAATTGCGAAAAGGTGAACGGGTAACTTCGGCATCGGCTGAAGAAACTTATAACTCGCTTAATAAATACGCCAAGAACCTTAATCAGTTAGCCGATAGTGGTAAGCTTGACCCTGTGATTGGGCGTGATGAGGAAATACGCCGTGTGTTGCAAATCCTCTCTCGTCGAACCAAGAATAACCCTATGTTAGTAGGTGAACCTGGGGTAGGTAAAACCGCTATTGCCGAAGGATTAGCACACCGTATCGTAAAAGGCGATGTGCCCGAAAATTTGAAAGATAAGGTAATTTACTCTCTTGATATGGGGGCTCTTATCGCCGGTGCTAAATACAAAGGTGAGTTTGAAGAACGACTTAAATCGGTAGTGAAAGAGGTAACTACCTCCGATGGTAATATCATCCTCTTTATTGATGAAATCCATACCCTTGTAGGAGCTGGTGGAGGAGAAGGCGCTATGGACGCTGCTAATATTTTAAAACCTGCCTTAGCTCGTGGTGAATTGCGCGCCATCGGTGCTACTACCTTAGACGAGTATCAAAAGTACTTTGAAAAAGATAAAGCGCTGGAACGCCGTTTCCAAAAGGTAATGGTAGAAGAGCCAGATACTGAAAGCGCTATTTCTATCCTTCGCGGTATCAAAGAAAAATACGAAACTCACCACAAGGTGCGTATCAAAGACGAGGCTATTATAGCTGCTGTCGAGCTTTCAGAACGTTACATCACTAATCGTTTCTTGCCCGATAAGGCTATCGACCTAATGGACGAGGCAGCTGCTAAACTTCGTATGGAAATTAACTCTAAACCAGAAGAGTTAGATGTACTCGATCGTAAGATTATGCAGCTTGAAATAGAAATAGAGGCTATAAAACGTGAAAAAGACGATGATAAGCTAAAAACACTCTATGCCGATTTGGCTAACCTTAAAGATGAACGCAATGCTATTAACGCTAAGTGGCAAAGTGAAAAGAATGTGATAGATGAGGTACAAGCTACTAAAGAGGCTATTGAAAAGTTCCGTTTAGAAGCCAGCAAAGCTGAACGTGAAGGTGATTATGGTAGAGTAGCCGAATTGCGCTATGGCAAAATTAAAGAAGCCGAAGATAAGTTGGTGGAATTGCAGCAAAAATTAGATGGCAAGGCTCACGAAAACGCTCTTGTAAAAGAAGAAGTTACTGCTGAAGATATTGCAGAGGTAGTAGCAAAATGGACAGGAATACCTGTGGCTAAAATGCTACAAGGCGAACGTGAAAAACTGCTGAACTTAGAAAAAGAACTGCACCATCGTGTGGTAGGACAAGAAGAAGCTATTGAGGCAGTATCCGATGCTATACGCCGTAGCCGTGCAGGCTTGCAAGACCCACGCCGACCTATTGGTTCATTCCTTTTCTTAGGAACAACAGGGGTAGGTAAAACCGAGCTAGCCAAAGCCTTAGCCGAATACTTATTCGATGACGAAAATGCTATGACGCGTATCGATATGAGCGAATACCAAGAGAAACACGCTGTTAGCCGATTAGTAGGAGCACCTCCAGGATATGTGGGCTATGACGAAGGCGGTCAGCTTACCGAAGCGGTACGTCGTCGCCCTTATTCGGTAGTCCTTTTAGACGAAATAGAAAAAGCCCATCCCGATACCTTCAATATCTTGTTGCAAGTATTAGACGAAGGGCGTCTTACCGACAACAAAGGTCGTACTGCCGACTTTAAGAATACGATTATCATAATGACCTCTAATATGGGTAGCCATATTATTCAAGAAACTTTTGATAAGTATTCTAATGATACCGAGCGCGCGATTGAAACTTCTAAAAACGAGGTGCTACAACTGCTTAAACAAACCGTACGCCCCGAGTTTTTAAACCGTATAGACGATATTATAATGTTCACCCCATTAAGTGAAAGTAATATTCGCAGTATCGTTAGCTTGCAGTTGCAATCGGTATTCCGTATGATAGCCAAAGAAGGCATTGTACTCAATGCTACCGACCAAGCTATTGATTACTTAGCTAAAAAAGGTTTCGACCCTCAATTTGGAGCACGCCCTGTAAAACGCGTTATCCAAAAAGAAGTACTTAACAAACTCTCTAAAGAGATACTAAGCGGCGAACTGAAACGCGATGCAGTTATCTTGTTAGATGCTTCTGATGGGAAATTAGTATTTAAGAATTAACCAATTTGGAGATTAGCAAATTGATGTATTATGGAAGAAATATCACAAGGAGAATTATTGATATATCAGTCAGAGAGTGGCAATACGAAAATAGAAGTACGCCTTGAGAATGACAATGTATGGCTTACACAAGCTCAGTTGGTAAATCTTTATCAGTCTAGTAAAGCTAATGTAAGTGAACATATTAAGCATATTTTTGAAGAAGGCGAATTACAAGAAGAGGGAACTGTTCGGAAAATCCGAACAGTTCAGAAAGAAGGTAATCGTCAAGTTACTCGTGAAGTTGTGTATTACAATTTGGATATGATTATCTCCTTGGGGTATCGTATTAAAACACATATTGCTACTAAGTTTAGAATATGGGCTACTGAACGGCTTAAGGAGTATATTATCAAAGGTTTTGTAATAGATGATGAACGTTTGAAACAGAATGGAGGAGGTAACTATTGGTATGAACTCTTAAACCGTATCCGTGATATTCGATCTTCTGAAAAAGTGTTGTACAGACAAGTGCTTGATTTGTATGCGACTAGTGTTGATTATGACCCTCGTACGCCTGAATCTGTAAACTTCTTTAAGATAGTACAAAATAAGTTGCACTATGCAGCTCACGGTCATACTGCTGCAGAAGTAATATACGAACGTGCAAATAGTGAAAAACCTTTTATGGGGCTTACTGTTTTTGCAGGTGACCACCCTTTACTTAAAGAAGTTGTAATTGCCAAGAATTATCTGACAGAAGCAGAGCTAAAAGTACTCAATAATTTGGTATCGGGATATTTTGACTTTGCTGAGATACAAGCAATGAAAAAGAAGCCAATGTATATGTCTGATTATATTAGGCAATTAGACAATATTCTCTTAGCGACAGGCGAAAAAATATTGCAAAATACAGGGCATATAAGTCATCAGGAAGCTATTGAAAAAGCAACAGCTGAATTTAAAAAATATCAAGTTAAAACTCTATCATCTGTAGAGAAAGATTATTTACAAACACTAAAATTGTTAGAAAAGGAGTTGCCTAAATAGTTATTAATATTTAAGTGTCAGTATTAATACTTAAATTACTGACATTTAAAATGACAATTTGTCAGTTTTTAGCCCTTTGGCACAATCATTGACTATACTGATTACGTAAGCGTAAGGCTTACTAAGCTAAATGTTAAACTTAAAAACGATAATAAATTAATATGAGCAAGATTATAGGAATAGACTTAGGAACCACAAACTCTTGTGTTTCTGTAATGGAAGGTAATGACCCTGTAGTTATTACTAATGCCGAAGGTAAACGCACTACCCCTTCAGTAGTAGCTTTTACCGAAGGAGGCGAAATTAAAGTAGGTGATGCCGCTAAACGTCAGGCAGTAACCAACCCTAAAAACACGATATACTCTATCAAACGTTTTATGGGCAACAAGTTCTCTGAATTAAATCAAGAAATCTCTCGCGTGCCTTATCAAGTGGTACGTGGTGATAATGATACTCCTCGTGTAGATATTGACGGACGTAAGTATACTCCACAAGAAATCTCGGCTATGGTACTTCAGAAAATGAAGAAAACCGCCGAGGACTTCTTAGGACAAACGGTAAGCCGTGCTGTAATTACTGTACCTGCTTACTTTAACGATGCCCAACGTCAGGCTACTAAAGAAGCTGGTGAAATTGCAGGCTTAAAAGTAGAACGTATTATCAATGAGCCTACTGCTGCCGCTTTGGCTTACGGCTTAGATAAAGACCACTCCGACCATAAAATTGTAGTATTTGACTTTGGTGGTGGTACTCACGACGTGTCTATCTTGGAATTAGGTGATGGTGTATTTGAAGTACTTGCTACTGATGGAGATACTCACCTTGGAGGGGACGATGTAGATGAGAAAATCATCAACTGGTTGGCTGAAGAGTTTCAATCAGAAGAAGGTATCGACCTTCGCAAAGACCCTATGGCACTACAACGCCTAAAAGAAGCTGCTGAAAAAGCTAAGATTGAGTTGTCATCAACTACTGAAACTGAAATCAACTTACCTTATATTACTGCTACAGCTTCAGGGCCTAAACACTTAGTACGCAAACTTTCTCGTGCTAAATTTGAACAATTAATAGATGACCTTGTAAAACGCACTATCGAGCCTTGCCGCAAAGCTTTAGAAAATGCTGGCTTAAGTGTAAGTGATATTGATGAGGTAATCTTGGTAGGTGGTTCTACTCGTATCCCTGCGGTACAAGAAGCAGTAGAGAAGTTCTTTAATAAGAAACCTAATAAGAGTGTAAACCCTGATGAAGTGGTAGCTATAGGGGCTGCTATTCAAGGAGGTGTACTTACCGGTGATGTGAAAGATGTATTGCTTTTGGATGTTACTCCTCTGTCATTAGGTATCGAAACTATGGGTGGTGTGATGACTAAGCTTATCGATGCTAACACTACTATCCCTACTAAGAAATCACAAGTATTCTCAACCGCTGCCGACAATCAGCCAAGTGTGGAAATACACGTGTTACAAGGTGAACGCCCAATGGCTAATGACAACAAGACTATAGGTCGTTTCCACTTAGATAACATTCCACCTGCTCCACGTGGGGTACCACAAATTGAGGTTACTTTCGACATCGATGCTAATGGTATCATCAACGTATCCGCTACTGATAAAGGTACAGGTAAGTCACACAATATCCGTATAGAAGCCTCTTCAGGTCTTTCTAAAGAAGATATCGAAAAGATGAAACGTGAAGCTGAAGCAAATGCCGAAGCCGACAAGAAAGCTAAAGAGAAAGCTGATAAGTTAAACGAAGCTGATGCTATGATTTTCCAAACTGAAAAGCAATTGAAAGAGTTTGGCGATAAGCTACCTGCTGACAAGAAAGGGGCTATAGAAGGCGCGCTAAGTGAGTTAAAAACAGCTTATGACAGCAAAGACCTTGGCAACATAGAAGCAGCGTTAAACAAAATCAATACTGTTTGGCAACAAGCTTCAGAAGACCTCTACAAAGCACAACAAGGCGGTGCTACCGGACAACCTAACGCTGGTGGACAACAACAGCAAGGCGGTAATACCGACAACGTACAAGACGTAGACTTTGAAGAAGTAAAATAGTAACTTTAAAAGGTAATAAAAGAAAAAACACCCTCAGCGATGGGGGTGTTTTTTTGTGTCTTATTGAAAGTAAAGTATTAGAAGCCTAATACCATTTTTGCAATGAAGAAGTATATGAGTATTCCTAATACATCGTTACTGGTGGTGATGAAGGGGCCGGTAGCTACTGCGGGGTCTATGCCGCGTTTGTGTAGCAGTATGGGTATAAATGTGCCTATAACAGCTGCATTTACTATTACTGTAACTAAGGCTATGGCTACGGTGATACTCACTAAATACTCTGCCTGAAAAGCAAAATGACTTACTAATATCACTATCCCTGCTATGGTACCGCCATTGATAAGCCCTAAGAGGAACTCCTTAAATAACCGCTTAATAAGCTCTCCGTCAATAGAGTTGTTGGCTAACCCTTGTACTACTATAGCTGATGACTGTACTCCTACATTCCCCGCTGTTGCTTGTATTAAGGGGATGAAGATAAGCAGTATAGGGAAAGTATTCATCGCATCTTGAAATCCGTTGATGATACTTGCTGCCCCTAAGCCGCCAAACATTCCTATCAATAGCCAAGGTAAGCGCGCTTTGGTGAGCTTCCATACACTATCATCAGCTTCTACGTCGTTGGTGATACCCGCTGCTAACTGGTAGTCTTTTTCAGCTTCTTCTTTAATCACATCGACAATGTCATCGATGGTGATACGCCCTACAAGCCGTTTCATTTCATCTACTACAGGGATAGCCTCCAAGTCGTACTTACTCATTATATGGGCAACCTCTTCGGCGGTGTCGGTAACGTATACGTAATCGACCTTAGGAATATAAATATCTTTTACTTCGGAGCGGGTAGAGGTAGTGAGCAAATCCTTTAAAGAAAGGCGTCCTTTTAATACATCATTATCATCAACAACGTAAATAGAATGTACTCGAGTAACATAGGCGGCTTGTTCACGCATCTCTTTCACACATTTCAGTACATTCCAATTTTCATTTACCTTTACCAACTCTTTTGCCATAAGCCCCCCAGCGGTATGTTCGTCATAACGCAAGAGGTCTACGATGTCTTTGGCGTGCTCAACATCTTCAATATACGATATAACCTCTGTTTTTCGTTTTTCGGGCAATTCCGAGATGATATCTACTGCATCGTCGGTATCCAGCTCTAATATCTCGTCGGCAATTTCTTTAGCTGATAAGTGTTCTAATATCTTATCACGGTAATCATCGTCTAACTCGGTAAGTACATCTGAGGTTTTTTGAGCATCTATCAGTCGGATGATATACACTCCCTCGTCAATGTCGAGTTCGTGAATGATTTCTGCTATATCGGCATAGTGCAAATCACCTAAGAGGGTAGTGAGTTCCTTATTTTGTTTTTCCTCTATCAGCTGTTGAATTTTCTCAATCAGCCCGTCTGTTATTTTGAATGTTGCCATATCATTTTAGTGATTGCTACAAACTCTTGCCAAGCCAATTGCTCGGGGCGTTTGCTAAAAATAGGATTCTCTTTAATTTCGTCTGTTAGTAGTGCTTTTAAGCTATTGCGCAGGGTTTTACGTCGCTGATTAAAAGCTGTTTTTACTACGGAGAAGAACAGCCCTTCATCACAGTTTAAATGGTAATTGGTTTTGCGTTTTAGGCGTATCACACCGCTTTTTACCTTCGGCGGCGGATTGAATACGTGTTCGGATACGGTGAATAAGTATTCGGTTTCGTAGAATGCTTGTGTTAAAACAGATAATATTCCGTAGGTTTTGCTACCTGCTTGCTCACAAATACGTTCGGCTACTTCTTTTTGGAACATTCCGCTGAACTCGGGTACCCATTCTCTGAGCTCTAACAGTTTAAATACTATTTGAGTTGAGATGTTATAGGGGAAGTTACCAATAATAGCAAAAGGTTCGCCCATATTGGTTGCTATATCGTATTTGAGGAAGTCGTTGGCTATAATTTTGCCTTGTAACTGAGGGTAATGAGCTTCTAAATAGGCTACCGACTCACGGTCGATTTCTACCACGAATACATCTGTATTTTTTTGCAGTAAGAATTGGGTAAGCACGCCCATTCCAGCCCCTATTTCGACTACTTTGTGGTAGTTTTGTAGGCTTAGGGTGTCGGCTATTTTTTGGGCTATATTCAAATCTTTTAAGAAGTGTTGCCCTAAGTGTTTTTTTGCTTTTACTAATTCCATTGCTTAACTGCGTACTTTTCGTAATAATAAAATGGCAAGGGTTAGGAACATAAGGTTGGGTAATAGCACCGCCATTAAGGGGGATAAGCCTCCTGAGGTTTGTGCCAAAGTACCAAACACACGGTCGAAGAACACAAAGCTAAAGCCTACTACTACCCCTACCATTAGGTTGATACCCATACCGCCGCGTTTTTTTACCGATGATACAGCTACCCCTATCAGCGTAAGGATAAAGGCAGTACTGATAGCCCCCCAACGCCTGTATTTCACCAATAAGTAAGCATTGATGTTAGGTGAGCCTTTCATTTTTTCACGTTCAATAAACTTATCGAGTTCAAAGAGGTTTTTGTTCTCGGCAGTGTATTCCATAGGCATAAGGTCGTCAATCTTGAATTTGAAAATAGTATCTAACTCTTCTTTCTTTTCAATTATATCATCACCTTGACCTATTTTTCGTTTGGTGTAGTCGGTAAGGCGATAGGTTTGGGTACTATCAATCCACAATATGGTTTTAGCATTAATTTTTTCAATCATATTAATGCCGTCAAAACGTTCTATCGAAAAGTCATAGCCCATTTTTCTTTCATAGTCAAATGAGCTTACGTAGAGGTAATCATTGTCGGAGAACTGGTTGTACAGGTTAGTCACGCTGGTTACTGAACCCGAACGTATATACTTATTCCAAAACTCATTGTACACGCTACTGGCAGCAGGCACTATGAACATTCCCATAAAGAAAACTACTACCGAAATGATACTTGCCCCTACTATATACGGGCGCAAGAAACGCATATAGGATACACCCGAGCTTTGTATGGCAATAATTTCGGTATTGTTAGCCAGCTTAGAGGTGAACCATATAATCGACAGAAATAGCAGTATAGGGAACAGAATATTGGCAAAATACACTATAAAGCTGAGGTAATACATCAGTATTTCGTCTAAAGGAGCTTTTTTGCGCAACATTTTGTCTACTTTCTCTGATAAATCGATGATAATACCTATAGGGATAAACAAAATTATCATCACAAAGAAGGTAAGTAGGTAACGTTTCAGTATATACCAGTCAATTATTTTCATATATTTTCTTTTTTACAGGCGATTAGCCATATCAATCACCATTTTAGCTTTCCATTGAGCAAAAGTACCAGCTACTATTTGTCGGCGCGCTTCACGTACTAACCAGAGGTAGAAGCCTAAGTTATGGATAGAGGCTATTTGTTTTCCTAAAAACTCGTTGGCAGCGAACAGATGTCGGAGATACGCCTTAGTGTAGTAAGTATCAACATACGTATGTCCGTCGGGGTCGATAGGAGAAAAATCGTCTTCCCACTTTTTGTTTTTGATGTTTATAATTCCTTTGGCGGTGAAAAGCATTCCGTTACGCGCATTGCGAGTAGGCATCACACAGTCCATCATATCTACCCCTAAAGCTATGTTTTCCAGAATGTTAATAGGGGTACCCACCCCCATTAGGTAGCGAGGTTTATCTTTTGGGAGTATATCGCAGACCAGTTCGGTCATTTCGTACATTTGTTCTACGGGTTCGCCTACTGATAAGCCTCCGATAGCGTTACCGTCAGCCCCTTTGCTGGCGATATATTCAGCTGATTCTTTGCGTAAATCTTTATAAACAGACCCTTGAACTATGGGGAACAAGCTTTGCTGATAGCCGTATTTAGGAGGTACTTTTTCGAGGTGGGCTATACATCTATCTAACCAACGGTGGGTGAGGTGCATAGAGCGTTTGGCATAGCTGTATTCACAAGGGTAGGGGGTACACTCATCAAAAGCCATCATAATATCGGCGCCTATGCTGCGTTCTATTTCCATTACACTTTCGGGTGAAAAGAAGTGGTAAGAGCCGTCGATATGGCTTTTGAATTTTACGCCCTCTTCTTTAATTTTTCTGTTAGCAGCCAATGAGTACACTTGGTATCCGCCGCTATCGGTAAGTATATTTCTGTCCCAATTAATGAATTTGTGCAATCCTCCAGCTTTTTCCAAGATAGGCATTTGGGGGCGCAAGTACAGGTGGTAAGTGTTACCTAAGATAATATCGGCATTAATATCGTTTTTCAGTTCGCGTTGGTGTACGCCTTTCACGCTGCCTACAGTACCTACAGGCATAAAGATAGGCGTTTCAATCACACCGTGTTCGGTAGTGATTTTGCCTGCACGAGCTTTGCTATGCTCGTCTGTTTTTAATATTTCAAAATTCATAAGAGTATATTTCGGGTGCAAAAGTACAAAATAATTTTGGAAATTAGCAAATTAGCAAATTAGCAAATTAGGAAATGAGAAAATTAGCAAATGAGGAAGTGAGCAGGTAGGGTTAGAAGGGGGTGGAAAGGGTTAGAAGGAGAAATGAGGAAAATGCAATGTTTTGGGGTTTTTGTTGCGAATAATGCAAAGTGAGGGGTTGGGTTTGAAACGCTTGACATTCAGTAATATAACGCTTATCCTTCGCTCACCCTTCGCTCTGCCTTCGGTATGCCTTCGCTCACCTTTCGAGAAGGCTATAAGGTGGGTTTGGCAGCGTTGGTGAGGTAATGAGCTGATTGTTAAGGGGTTGTGGTTTCTGCGAAAAAAGGGAGTTAAGGAGGGTGATTTTTGCATTATTTGCAATAAAAATGGGAAAATTAGTAAATTTGGAAATTAGCAAATTAACAAATGAGGGAATTGCAGGTGGTGGTGGAATTGGTCAGACCTAAAAAAACTTGCCCATTCATTGTTAATTGACAATTAATTCTTATCTTTGCAGCAGAAAACTAAAAACCATTATAATTATGCCAACAATAGTAACACAAACTGCTACTCCAACCCTTACTAATAGGGCTCGCAAAGCTGTTATTAGCAAAGGGGTAGGAGTTGTTATGCCTAAGAAAAAAGTTACTTGTTATAAAAAAACAAAAAACTTAGAGGAGTTTAAAGAAATGATACTACAATGCCAAAAAGTAGGTGCTGAACTCAACAAACAAGGATTAATACAACCTTATGACCCTGTGAGATAATGAAAGAGAAAGTAATTTGTGATACTAACGTTATAAGCAGACTTTTATTAGGGAATAATCCAGAAATTAATACTACTATTGATGAAATAGGGCTTGAAAATGTTTATATAACCCCAGTTATCCGTATTGAACTACTGAACTGGCTTTGTTTATATCAGGGAATTGACCGTTCAAAGCGCAATCTTTTTAAAAAGACTATTCTCCGTTTCCCTTTGATACATTTAAATGAAAATATATCAAGGTTAGCTGTAGAACTTTCTGAACAAAAGCCTCATTCTAAAGTAGCTGATACCCTTATTGGGGCTACTGTATTGTATTACAATTTGAGAATATATACTTTGAATAAAAAAGATTTTCAACTTATTAATATACCCCTATATTAAAAAAATCACTAACCATTAAAACACTAACACTGTGGTTACAATCGAAAATATCTACAAAAAATATGGCGACTATACTGCTTTGAATAACTTGTCGCTACATATCCCCAAAGGGAGTATCTTCGGTTTACTTGGTCCTAATGGAGCAGGGAAAACTTCCTTGATACGCATTATTAACCAAATAGTACTGCCCGATGAAGGTAAAGTATTCTTTGACGGTGAACCTTTGCAGCCCAAACATACGGCACAAATAGGCTACTTGCCTGAAGAAAGAGGCTTGTATAAATCGATGAAAGTAGGTGAGCAAGCTATGTACTTGGCTCAGCTAAAAGGATTGAGCAAAAACGAGGCTAAAGAAAGACTTACATTTTGGTTTGATAGGTTACAAATAGGCGATTGGTGGAATAAAAAAGTACAAGAACTTTCCAAAGGTATGGCTCAGAAAATTCAGTTCTTGGTAACTGTATTGCACCAACCCAAACTCCTTATTTTTGACGAGCCTTTTAGCGGTTTCGACCCTATTAACGCTAATGTTATCAAGGACGAAATTTTGTACCTGCGCGAGCAAGGGGCTACTATTATCTTCTCGACCCACCGTATGGAGTCGGTAGAAGAATTGTGCGACCATATTGCACTTATTAACAAATCACATAAAATATTAGACGGTAAGCTTATTGACATTAAACGAGCCTATAAAAACAACCAATATGAGGTAGGACTTAAACTGCCTGAGGAGCAAAAAGCTGCCCTTTTGGCAGAACTCAAAGATAAATTTGAGGTTAGTGAGGCTAACTTTAAAACCTTATACGATGAGCTGAAACTGCATATAAAACAGAAAGAAGGGCAAACGGCTAATGACCTTTTGCAGTATCTCACTGCTAAAGCCGAAGTAACACACTTTGTAGAGGCTATCCCTACTGTAGATGAAATTTTTATATCAACCATTAATAAATTAGCAAAGTAGCCGATTGACAAATTTTAAAATTAGTATGAAACACTTAGCAATTATCACTCAACGTGAGTATTTAAATAAAATACGCAATAGGTCGTTTATCATAATGACCTTTGTGAGTCCGCTGATAATGGTTATCTTTGCGGTACTAATTGGCTTTTTATCTGATATGAATAACAAGAGTAAAGCCAAAGATGTAATGATATTAGATGAAAGTGGACTGTATGGTAGCACTTTTGAGAGTACTGAGAATGTTCAGTTTGAATACCTTGCTAATACATCATTACAAGAAGCACAAGCCGATGTATTGGCTAAAAGCAAATACGGACTGCTGTACATTCCTGCGGAAGAAGGTAAATCGGTTGCTTTTTACAGTGAAGAATCGCCTTCATTGTCATTTACAGGAGAGCTTACTAAGGCTATGGAAGCTACCCTTTTCCAACATAACCTCACCCAAAAAGGGATTGATAAAAAAGAAATAGATACCGCTAAGCCTAAAATTGATATACAGTTGCAAAACTTTACAGGTGAGAAGACATCGGAGTTAGACAGCATTATAAAAATAAGTATAGGCGGTATAGCGGGCTATCTTATCTTTATGTTTATCATTATTTACGGCAATATGATTATGCGCAGTGTGATTGAGGAAAAGACTAATCGCATTGTTGAAATCATTATCTCGTCGGTTAAGCCCTTTGATTTGATGTTGGGCAAGATATTAGGGACTTCACTTGCAGGGCTTACTCAGTTTGCAATATGGATACTAATAGTAGGCGTACTGCTGGCTTTAGCTCCTGCTTTCTTCAATGTAGATGCAGCTACCCAAATGACACAGGTAGCCCAGCAAGGAGCCGATGTGTCTAAAATAGAATTGCTTATAGGCTCTTTGTATCATTTCCCCTTTGCCGAAACTTTTGTAGTGTTCTTGCTTTTCTTTGTAGGAGGCTTCCTATTGTACAGTTCTCTGTACGCTATGGTAGGGGCTATGGTAGATAACGAAACGGATACCCAACAATTTATGATGCCCATACTCATTCCGCTAATGTTGGCTTTTTACGTAGGTGCTTTCTCGGTAATAGAAGAGCCTCACGGCACTATTTCGGTAGTATTCTCATACATACCATTTACCTCGCCCGTAGTAATGCTAATGCGCGTGCCTTTTGGGGTAGCGTGGTGGGAAGTACTCATCTCGTTAGTATTGTTATATCTCACTTTCTTTGGTATTATCAGACTATCGTCTAAAATTTACCGCATCGGTATATTGATGTACGGCAAAAAAGCAAGCTATAAAGAAGTATGGAAATGGCTTAAAATGAATTAATAATGAAAACGAATAACCTCTATATAAACCGCGAAATAAGTTGGCTGAAGTTCAATGCACGCGTACTGCAAGAAGCAGCCGATGAGCGTGTGCCCTTGTTGGAACGATTGCGCTTTGCCGGTATTTTTTCCAATAACTTAGATGAGTTTTTTAAAGTGCGCTACGCTACTGTAAAGCGCGTGGCTATGAATGAGACTTCGGAAAAAGAATTGGGAGTACACGCCAAAGAACTATTGGAAGAAATAACCAAAGAGGTAATACAACTGCAAGATGAGAGTCTGAAAATTATAGCTTCTATAACCAAAGAGTTAGAGAAGGAGCAGATATTTATAGTAGATGAAAAGACCTTGCTGCCAGCCCACGAGGACTTTGTAAATGCTTATTTTTACGATAAGGTACGTCCAGCCCTCTTTACTATTATCCTGAACGATTTAGAAACCTTTCCTCAGCTGAAAGACGATGTGGCTTACTTGGCAGTGAAAATGACCTTGAAAGAAGATGAAGGGAAAGCTTCGGGGGTTCAGAAATTCTTTTCGTCCAGAGCCTATAAAGAGAAAATACAATACGCCCTGATTGAGCTGCCTACTACCCTTGATAGGTTTATAGAGTTACCACAGTTGGGTGATAAGCATTACATCATTATGTTAGATGATGTGATACGCTTTTGCTTGCATAAAATATTCAATATCTTTCATTATGAATCACTTACGGCTAATATGATTAAAATTACCCGTGATGCGGAATTAGATATTGACGATGATTTGAGCAAAAGTTTTATAGAAAAGATTTCGAGCAGTGTGGAAGGCAGACGCAAAGGAGAACCTGTGCGCTTTGTGTACGACAAAACAATTGACGAGGATACCCTGCACTTCCTTTTTGAAAAAATGGGTATAGTAAATACTGATAGTGTAATACCAGGTGGACGATATCACAACCGTCGTGACTTTATGAGCTTCCCGAGCTTAGGACGCAAAGACCTCACCTATGCCCCTATACAGCCTTTGCCTGTAAAAGGGCTTACCTCTCAAGAGAGTTTGCTAAAGAAGATAGCCGAAAAAGACTACCTTCAATACGCTCCTTATCATACTTTTTCAAACATAATATGGTTTTTGCGCGAAGCAGCCTTAGACCCCAAAGTAAAGTCGGTGAAAATTACTATTTACCGTTTGGCTAAGAACTCACAAGTAGTGAACTCACTTATCAATGCTGTAAAAAATGGTAAGAAAGTAACCGTACAGATAGAACTGCAAGCCCGCTTTGACGAAGAATCGAACATACGCTATGCCGAACAGCTAAAAGCCGAAGGGGTAAAACTTATCTTTGGCGTAAAAGGTTTAAAAGTACACAGCAAAATATGTGTTATAGAACGCAAAGAAGGTAAAGAACTTAAACGCTATGGCTTTATTAGCACAGGTAACTTTAATGAAAGTACCGCTAAAATATACACCGACTACACGCTGTTCACTGCTAATCAGGAACTGCTTAAAGAGGTAAATAAAGTGTTTAACTTTTTTGATACAAACTACAATGTACAGAAGTACAAACACCTTATCGTATCACCTCACTATACTAAAAAAATACTGCGCCAGCTTATAGATGAAGAGATTAAGAACGCTAAGGCAGGCAAAGAAGCCTACATTAGGCTAAAAATGAATAACATCACCAGCTATAAGATGATTGATAAGCTGTACGAAGCCAGTCGGGCAGGGGTGAAGATACAGATGATAGTACGTGGTATTTGCTGCTTAGTACCCGGCATTCGGGGTATGAGTGAGAATATTGAGGTTATAAGCATTGTTGATAAGTTTTTAGAGCACCCACGCCTTTTTATCTTTGGCGATGGTGGCAACCCTAAAGTGTACATTTCATCTGCTGACTGGATGACCCGTAACATCTCATTCAGGGTAGAGGTAGGTTGCCCTATTTACGATGAAGCGATTAAGCAAGAACTTATTGATACTTTTGAAATAAGCTGGGCTGATAACGTAAAAGCCCGTGTAATAAACCAAGCACAAGATAATACTTACCGACCTCACACTACCCCTGCTTTGCGCTCGCAAGTAGCGCTATATGAGTATTATCAGCAAAAAAACAAGCTAACGGAATAGATGAAACGACCCCAACTCAAATTAGCCCAATACGTAATTGAAGCCTGTAAAGCTAAGCAAATAAAACATATTGTTATATCACCAGGTTCACGCAATGCCCCTCTTACTATAGGCTTTGCCAATAATCCTTATTTTAGTTGTTACAGTGTGGTTGATGAGCGTTGTGCTGCCTTTTTTGCACTTGGTATCGCTCAGCAAACCAAACAACCAGTGGCAGTGGTATGTACTTCGGGTTCGGCATTACTAAACTATTACCCTGCTTTTTCCGAAGCCTTTTACAGTAATATCCCTTTGGTAGTAATTTCAGCCGACCGCCCTACTAATAAAATAGATATAGGCGATGGGCAAACCATACGCCAAGTGAATGTATTGGCTAACCATAGTGCTTATAATGCTAACTTATCAGACGAGATACATTGTGATAAAAGTAACTTTTATGAACTGAACCGCGCCCTGAATACTGCTGTTGAACAGCAGCTGCCGGTGCATATAAACGTGCCTTTTGAAGAACCACTATACCTTACTACCGATGAGCGTTATTTGTTTGAGAATATTCCTGCAAAACCACAATCTTCTGTTATTAACGAGGCAAAAGCGGTTGAGTTTATCAAGCATTGGAACGCCTCGCCCAAGAAGATGATATTAGTAGGGGTATTGCCGCCTAATAGTGTTGAAGCCCAGTGTGTAGAGTGGCTTGCAAAAGACCCTTCGGTATTGGTACTTACCGAAACAACTTCCAACCTACATCACGAGCATTTTATCCCTTATATTGATAAGTTACTCACTTATACCGAAAAAGACCTTTCCTTACGAGAGGCTTTGCGCCCTGACTTGCTGCTTACCTTTGGAGGATTGGTTGTTTCTAAAAAAATAAAACAATTTTTGCGTACCCTGAAGCCTACTTACCACTATACCGTCGATTTGAATGTAGGTTATGATTCTTACGGATGCCTTACAGCCTATTTTAAGACAGATATAAATACTTTCTTGAAAAAGTTAGGGCATTATTTGCTTGTGGTGCCTTCTACTTATCAGCAACAATGGCTTAAAGTAAAAAATGAAATACAACAAATTCATTTAGAGTCGGTAGCTAATGCTCCTTATTCAGATTTGAAAGTGTACAGTGAACTTTTTGCTAATATACCTAATGATTACGTGGTGCAGATAAGTAACAGCTCGGCTATTAGGTATGCCCAACTGATGAAAGCGCACCCCTCGTGGCAAGTGTTTTGCAATAGGGGTACTAGTGGTATCGATGGCAGTATGAGTACCGCCATAGGCGCTGCGGTAGGAAGTGGCAAACCTACCGTACTTATTACAGGTGATTTGAGTTTCTTTTACGATAGCAATGCACTTTGGAATCGGTACATTCCTAATAATTTTAGGGTGATATTGATTAATAACCAAGGCGGAGGAATATTCAGAATATTACCTGGTGATAAAGCCGACCCAAACTTTGAATACTTCTTTGAAACCCCTCATAAGCTCACTGCTGAACATTTTTGTAAAATGTACGGCTTTCAGTATCAATTAACTAACAATATCACTGATTTACAAAGAGTTATGGCTGATTTTTACGCTGTTTCAGCTATGCCGAAGCTGCTTGAAATACATACTCCGAGAAAAATAAATGATAAAGTTTTGTTAAAATATTTTGAGGTATTAAAAAAATGAGTAATTTTACGGCATTAATTTTAAATACATAAAAAATTATGAGTAAACGTGATGAACTAATCGCAGTGTACACCAAAGACTTAAAAGAAAAATGTGGTGAAGCGAACCCCGATGTTGAGTTCCTAACAAAAGTAACTGTGGGCTTAGGTCCTTCTATCTACAATGATGATGCTTCAAAAGTATCAGGCTCTGACCAAACCGAGTTAGACCGTGTAAAACAAAACTTCCTAATTAAAAAATTAGGACTTACCGACGGGCCTGAGTTGGATAAAGCTATCGACGAAGTGATAGAAAAGTACGGTAGATCTAACAGAGCTAAATACCGTGCAGTAGTGTACTATTTGTTAGCTAAACATTTCAAAAAAGAAAGTGTGTACAACAAGTAAAAAATGAAAAAAGGCTGGTCATTATTGAACAGCCTTTTTTATTTTTAACATCTATGGATAAAGAAAGAAAATTACAATACCATAAGCGCATCGCAACAGGACTTTTTATACTGATGCTCCTTATCTATATAGCTACTGTAATAGTCCAGAACAAAGCCCCCGAACTAGCTTTTGTAGGCTATATAAAAGCCTTTGCCGAAGCCGCTATGGTAGGAGCTCTCGCCGATTGGTTTGCTGTTACCGCCCTCTTTCATAAACCTATGGGGCTGAACATTCCTCATACTAACCTTATAGAAGCTCATAAAAATGATATAGGTGAAAATTTGGGAACTTTTGTAGTTGAAAACTTCTTAAAACCTAAACAAATACGCCCTTATATTACAAATATTAGAGTTTCGACCTTTATTATAGAATGGCTTTCAAGGGAAAATACTACTGCTAAAATAAACGAGTTAGTGAAAGAAACCCCCTTAAGAAGTAAAGCAACTGAGTTACTCACTGCTTTTTTAGAGGCTAATAAGCACCAACCTTTTGTAGCACAAGCTTTTGAGAAGGTAGCAGCCTACCTAAATGTTAATAAAGAACTTATAGAACAAGAAATTGACAGTCAATTTCCACCGCTTATTCCTTCTTTCATCAAAGATTCTATTACTCGCAAAGTAAGTAATGGGATTTATGAGCTTGTTCTCAAAACCTCAGCCGATGAAACTCACCCTATAAGGGCTGAAATTACAGAACAATTATACCGTTTAGCCGAGAAAATAAGCAGCCCTCAGTGGGAAAATGTTATAGCCCAGCTACTGCAAACAAGTATTACTAAACTCACAGCCGAACTGAAGCAAAATACCCTTTTACAACAACAAATAGATATCTGGGTACAGAAAATGGCTTATCAGTTTGTGTTGAGAAATAAAGAAGAAGTAGGGAAACTTATCAGCAGTACTGTAGCCCAATGGGAAGGGCGTGAGCTCAGTGAAAAGTTAGAGTTGGAAGTAGGTAAAGACCTCCAGTTTATCCGGATTAACGGTACTTTAGTAGGAGGCTTGGTAGGATTACTTATCTACTGGTTTACCCATCTGTTGGCTAATTAATAAGTTTGCTTATTTGCCAATTATTTGTAAATTTGCACCCAATAAAAATAAAATATATGAACTTATTTACATCTTGTACCACGCGTACACATCGTTTTTTACTAATTTTAGCCCTTTTTGCTATCAGCTATTCAGTTATGGGGCAAAGCTCTAATGTTTTATCACCAAATTATCAGCAAAGTAATAAAATTACTTATGGGGGTAACATAGGGCTTAATTACACTAATTATGGCATTGGGGTGGATTTGTCACCTCGTTTGGGCTATAAAATTACAAACGATTTAGAGCTTACAGCTGTAGTGAATGGTTCACTGCATCACACCGAGTACTATCGTAATCTCTCTATTTCAGTAGGGCCTGCTTTGTCTTATTACTTAGGACGAGTAGTGTATCTAACGAGTTCTTTTCAGCATTATATTGTATCGCAAAAAAGTAAAAAGACTGATGAAACTTATAATACGCAAGAACAAGCCTTGTATATTGGAGGAGGTTATATGCAACAATTAGGAAATAGAACCTATATGCAAATTGGGGCTAACTATAATGTGCTTTATAAAAATGGTAGCAGTATTTTTAGTTCGGGATTTGTTCCTAATGTAGGGATAGTAGTAGGTCTGTAGAGAGAAAAATAGAACTAATTTATAAAACTATAAAGAATAAAAAATCCTTTTTGTGTTGTTATCTTAAATTATATTACTACCTTTGCAGTCGGCAAGTCTGAGTAAGTTTATATACAGCTACAGCAGGCTTTACTCTCATAATTGAAACACTAAAAACTAAATAAAAAATGAATAAATCAGTTTATATCATCGCAACAAATGCCCATAGCGGTAAGTCGGTGGTAAGTTTAGGTGTATTGCAGATGATTATGCGCAATACTACTAAAGTAGGTTACTTTAAACCTATTATTGAAAGTAAAACAAAAAAAGACCAGCTTATTGAAACTGTACTACAACACTTTCAGTTAGATATGAGCTATGATGAGGCTTTTGCTTTTTCTCGCAAAGAGGTTATCGCTCTTAAAAACGAAGGTAATATAGGCGAGGTGTATGACACTATTATCAAAAAGTACAAAGCCTTAGAAAGCAAGTTCGATTTTGTGTTGGTAGATACCTCCAGTTTGGTTGAAGACAGTGTTTTTGACAGTGACTTCAATGCTTCGGTAGCACAAAGTTTGAATATACCTGTGCTAATGGTGCTAAAAGATAATTTTAGCTCGGAAGAAGAACTTATTAACCAAGTGAGAATTGACCTTAATAATCTCTTGGAAAAGGACGTACGGGTGCTAAGTGTGTTTGTGAATAAGGCTGTGAATGCTACTGAGGGTACTCAAGCTAAATTAGAACAGATTTTTAAAGGCATTACCTTTACTGTAATTCCACGCCGCGAAGAGCTTTCACGCCCTACCATTCGTGAGATTGCTAATGCTCTTAATGCCGAATTCCTTTACAAAGGTGATAACATTGATGTTACTACTAAGCAAACGGTAGTTGGGGCTATGCAACTTTCTAACTACCTTAGTAACCTTACTGAGGATAGTCTTGCTGTGCTTCCTACCGACCGTACTGACCTAATAGCAGGTACTTTGGTGGCTAACTACTCTAACTATTCTAATGTGAAAGGAATGGTGTTATACGGTGGTTTTGAGCCTGATAAGTCAATAGTGAAGATATTTGAGGGTATCCAAAAAAACATTCCTATAATGTTGGCTAAAAGTAATACTTTTGAAACTGCGAACCTTATAGGCAATATTAAATCACGTATCTACCCTGAAAATACTGAGAAGGTAAAAATGTTATTGCAGTTATTTGACGAAAACGTTGATGAACAAAAACTGAATAATACTATCTCATCATTTAAGTCGGAAACTATTACCCCACGTATGTTCCAGTACAATATGGTACAAAAGGCTCGCAAAGGGCAAAAACGTATAGTTTTACCAGAAGGTACCGATGATCGTATTCTTACTGCTGCTTCACAATTAGCAGAAGATGAATTGGTATACATTACTATTTTGGGTGAACCAGAAGCTATCAAAACTCGAGCTAAGAACATCTTGAGTTTGAAATGGAATGAAGAGCGCATTAGTATTGTAAATCCTGCCGAGAGTCCTAAATATGAAGCGTATGCCGAAAAATTATATGAATTGCGCAAAAGTAAAGGATTAGAACTTTCACAAGCTAAAGACTTGATGCTCGATGCCTCTTACTTTGGTACTATGATGGTATTTTTGGGTGATGCTGATGGTATGGTATCGGGAGCTGTGAATACTACAGCACATACTATACGTCCGTCTTTGCAATTTGTAAAAACCAAACCTGGAGTGAACACTGTATCATCAGTATTCTTTATGCTATTACACGACCGTGTGTTAGTGTATGGTGACTGTGCTGTAGTGCCTAACCCAACAGCTGAACAATTAGCAGATATTGCTATCAGCTCAGCTGATTCGGCTATTGCTTTTGGTATAGAGCCTAAGATAGCGTTGCTTTCATACTCATCAGGAAACTCTGGTAGTGGAGCAGATGTAGATAAAGTGCGCGAAGCAACAGCTCTTGTAAAAGAACGTCGCCCTGAACTTTTGGTAGAAGGGCCTATACAATACGATGCTGCGGTAGACCCTAAAGTGGGCAAACAAAAAATGCCAAATTCATTAGTAGCAGGGCAAGCCAATGTACTTATTTTCCCTGACTTGAATACAGGTAACAATACTTATAAAGCTGTACAACGTGAAACAGGAGCTTTGGCTATAGGGCCTATGTTACAAGGTTTGAAAAAACCAGTAAATGACCTAAGCCGCGGTGCTACTATTCCCGACATTTATAACACAGTGCTTATAACAGCTATACAATCAGAGTTTTAATTAGACAATAGTCCGATAGGAGTTGGTTGTTAGTGCAAGCTAACAGCTAAAACAAACAACTAACTCCTATACTTAAAATATACTAAAAATGGAAATACTTATCATTAATTCAGGGAGTTCTTCCCTAAAATATCAGTTGGTTGATTCAACTACTGGTGAGGCTAAAGCTAAAGGCTTAGCAGACCGCATTGGTATAGATGGCAGCTTTGTGAAATACGTAGCTGTAAAAAACGGTAAGGAAGTAGAAGTAAAAAAAGAACAAGCTATTCCTAACCACGAGGTAGCTATGGATATAGTAACTACACTTCTTACAGACACTGAAGTAGGTGTTATCAAAAACTTTGAAGATATTAAAGCTATCGGACATCGTACTGTACACGGAGGTGAGAAGTTTGTACAGCCTACTATCATTAACAATGAGGTGATAGCCGAGATAGAACGCCTTATTCCTATATCTCCTTTGCATAACCCTGCATCACTTGAAGGAATACGAGCTGCTCAAAAGCTTTTTACAAAAGCTACTCACGTGGCTGTGTTCGATACGGCTTTCCACCAAACAATGCCACCTCGTGCTTATCGTTATGCTATTCCTAATGAGTATTACGAAAAGTATGGTTTGCGTTCTTACGGATTTCACGGTACTAGCCATAAGTTTGTAGATGCTGAGGCTCGCAAATATCTGAACAATCCTTACCTTAAAAACATCACTATTCACTTAGGTAACGGGGCTAGTATGGCTGCTGTAAACCAAGAAGGTAAATGTATAGATACCTCGATGGGGCTGACTCCATTGGACGGGCTTATTATGGGTACGCGCTCAGGACAGTTAGACCCCTCAATTGTCTTTTTCTTAGTAGAGCAATTAGGACTTGGTTTGGACGAGGTGAAGACTCTTCTGAATAAAAAGAGCGGTATGATAGGACTTACAGGTTACTCCGACGCTCGTGATGTGGCTGCTCTTTACCGTTCAGGCGATGCTAATGCGGCTCTTTGCTATGAGATGTACGGCTACCGCGTTCGCAAGTTTATAGGGGCTTATGCCGCAGCTCTTAATGGACTAGATAGCATAGTATTTACAGCAGGATTGGGTGAACACGATGCTCTTACTCGTTTGTTTGCTTGTAAAGAAATGGACTTTTTCGGTATTAAACTGGATGTGAAAAAGAATGAAGAGTTTAATCACGCTTCTAAGCCTGTTGAAATACAAGCGGCTGATAGTAGAGTGAAGATTTTGATAATTCCTACTAACGAAGAATGGCAAATAGCTAAAGAGGTAGTAGGATTAGTGAAGTAATTCTATCACATAGGATAATAAAAAGGGGCTATCCAACCGGATAGCCTCTTTTTTTATGTATTTTTTTGTTTAAAACATTTGTAATTAAAAAATAGTTTGTAACTTTGCGCGCTGATAGCTATTGTATTAGCCGAGCTTATAAAATAATTTAATTATTAAACCCTTTGGTTGCCGAAATGAACATTGTATTTTTAAGTTATTTTCACTCTGCACTCACTCATTCATTGCAAAGTAACTTCAAGGCAAAACGCCTTTCACCACTTCGTATCTGAAATCAGGTAGTTTATTTCTATTAATAACTTCTAATTAATAATTAATACACTGAACAGATGAAAAATAAATATATCGACTTAATTGACCAAACCTACTATTTTCCTCAAGATGAATTTACTTTAGATGGCGATGAGCTTCGCTTTCATAATATAGACCTGATGGAATTGGTGCGCCAATACGGAGCTCCCCTCAAGTTTATGTACTTGCCTCGCATATCGGAGAATATACAACGGGCTAAGAAATGGTTTGAAAAGGCTATTAAGAAACATAAATACAAGGGAGATTATAACTATTGTTATTGTACTAAAAGCTCTCACTTCAAACACGTAATGGTTGAAGCCCTGAAGAATAATATTCATATGGAAACTTCGTCGGCTTTTGATATTAATATCATTAATAACCTTATTGGTGAAGGACTTATTACTAAAGATACTTATATATTATGCAACGGCTTTAAACGCGATGGCTATATAGATGGTATTGCCAACCTTATTAATAATGGATACAACAACTGTATTCCAATTATTGATAACTATGAAGAGATTAATCTGTTTCAGAAGAAAATAAAAGAGTCCTATAGCATAGGGATACGCATAGCCTCGGAAGAAGATCCTCGTTCGGAGTTTTATACCAGTAGGTTAGGAATTGGTTATAAGAATATAGTGCCTTTCTACAATCGTGAAATTAAAGATAACGGTAAGGTGCGATTGAAAATGTTGCATTTTTTCATTAATACTGGTATTAAAGATAATGCGTATTATTGGAATGAACTTCTTAAGTGTTTGCGGGTGTATATCCAACTTAAAAAGGTAGCTCCGGAATTAGATAGTCTTAATATTGGTGGAGGTTTTCCTATTAAGAGTTCTTTGGCTTTTGAGTATGATTACGCCTATATGGTAGATGAGATTATTCGCCAGATAAAGATTACTTGCGACCAAGAGAAAGTGCCTGTACCTAATATCTTTACCGAGTTTGGTAGTTTTACTGTTGGTGAAGCTGGTGGTGCTATCTACGAGATTATGTACCAAAAACAACAGAATGATCGTGAGAAATGGAATATGATTAATTCATCGTTCATTACTACCTTGCCCGATACGTGGGCTATTAATAAGCGATTTGTATTGCTCCCTATTAACCGTTGGAATGATGAATATGAGCGTGTACTGCTCGGTGGACTTACTTGTGATGGTGATGATTACTATAACAGTGAGCAGAATATGAATGCTATATACTTACCTAAATATAACAAAAATAAGCCATTGTATATTGGTTTCTTCAATACGGGGGCTTATCAGGATAGTATTGGGGGGGTAGGAGGTTTGCAACACTGCCTTATTCCGCAGCCTAAAATTGTGCTTATCGATAAAGATGAAAACGGTAAGCTTACTTCACGCCTCTTTATGGAGCAACAAAAAGCTGATGAAATGTTGAAAATATTAGGCTATTAATGCCTCTTAATCTTAACGAATTTTTCTAATAGCATCCTTTATGATGAAAATCATAGAGGATGTTTTTTTTTGCCCTAAGCAGCGTGATAATGCTATTACTTCGTCCATAGTTCCCACGATTTCTCGGCTTGTAATTCCAACATACGCTGTCCGTTGGTGGTAGTGGCACCGCGCTGAACTCCTTGAGCGAGGAAAGCTGTTTGGGGCGGATTGTAGATAAGGTCATATAACAAATGTGCTGAAGTAATGTACTGATAAGGAATAGGAGGACACTCATCGACTGTGGGGTAAGTGCCTAAAGGGGTGCTGTTAATGATAAGTTGATGGGTTTGTAGTATTTCAGGGGTAAGTTGGTTATAACTTAACTGACCTTCACGAGGGGTGCGCGATACAAAGCGGTGAGCTATACCTAACTGTTTTAGGGCATAAGCTACAGCTCCTGAAGCTCCTCCTGTGCCTAATATCAATGCTTGAGTATGGTGGGGTTGTAGCAAAGGGCGTAGTGATTCACTAAAACCATAACAATCGGTATTGAAGCCTATGAGCCCTTGGGGGGTGATTTTAACGGTATTCACTGCCCCTATAGCCTCCGCAGTAGGGTCTATGGTTTGAAGGAAGGGTATGATTTCACGTTTGTAAGGAATGGTTACATTTAATCCCTTTACATTGGGGGTGGTAAGTAGCAATTCGGGGAGCTGTTCAAGACTTTGAATATCAAAATTAATGTACTGACTATCGGTAATACCTTCACGCTTAAACTTTTCCTTAAAATAATTTCGCGAAAATGAATAGGCTATATTTTTACCTACTAAGGCATAGGTGTTCATAAGGTTTTAGATGTTAGGTTCTGTAAATTATAGTTGTTATATAAGTGAAAACTACAAAACGGAACGCAGTTGATGGCAAAAGTAAAATCAAAGACCTCGGTACCCACAAAGACAAAGGCAAAAACAAAGTTTTAATACTGAAGGCTGATAAACCTTCCGCTTGGGGTGCAACACCATTCCCCCTTAAAACAATTTGGGGTACAGAGCGAAAAATATCCAAGAGGTGTGTTTGCTATCTTGATGAATCCGCTTTGTAGTTTTCTAAATAAGAACAAGGCAAATCTGTTATAGGTCAACTATTTTGTCCTGTCCGTAACCTTATTTTTTTAGAAGTGCTTCAATCGTTATTTTGTAGTCATTAGGCACTATGATTCTGTAATTAGCTATTTTTTCTTTTAGCTTAGTAAGCTCAGCTGTTTTTTCTACTACTAAAGCCTTTACTTGGTTTTGTCGTTCTTGTAATAGGCGTTGGTGTTCTTGCTCATATTGTAGTTTGCAGTTGTTTTGATAGGTGCGAAACTGAGCTTTGTAGTAATTTACTTCGCTTTCATACTCACGATGTTCAGCCAGTAGTTGTTCTTGTAACTGTTGTAGTTCGGCAAGATTGTACAAAGGTGTGTTTTTTACTTTGAAAACTTGTTCTCCTACTTCTTTAAAGCTGATGAGCTCTTTTTTGGTAAGTTTGGTGCGTACCTCATCAAAGGAATGAATGTACTTACCTATATGGGCAGCTTTGGCTTCGGCTTCTTTGTAACGCACTACAGCTTCGACTGATAAGGTTTTTAAGTAATCATCAATAGAGACATCTCTGAGGCGGTGTAGTGGCTCATAATCAATAGGTTTTACTTCTTCTTCGGCTTTAGCAATTACTTCATTTAGTTTTTTATTTACGATTTCAAGGCGTGTTTCTTTCTCTTTAATAGCGGTACGCAAGTAGGCTGAAATAGCATATAAAGCACCTATTTCACTTAGTTTTCCGCCAATATCATCTACTTTGGTAAAAGTATCTAAGGCTTCTCCGTCGATACTTGAGGTATGGGTTTCGATGCTGCTTACAAGGTCTTGGATAGGCTTTAAGCGCTCCTTAATACGCTCACATACATAATTAGCCTCAGAGGATGTTAGTCCGGAGGTGTTAAAATAAGGGTTTTTGGTTTCTAAATATTCCATATTGTTGTTAGCTTAAAGGCTATTAAATTTAAATTCGGTAAAATAATTATATTCTTCGTTAGGCAGTAGTACTACACTATCGAACTGAGGGTGCTTAGTGGCATCGGCATAGCCTTGCGCCTCAAAGCAGATGCCTTTATTTTGCCCAATGGTTTTGCGCTGAGCGGGCTGTAATTCGGGCAGGTAATAGCCGGCGTAGATGTGTAGCACAGGGTGATTGGTACGGACTTCCATACTAAGCGTTTCCTCGCCGTTGGTAAGGGTAGCCATTACCTCGTTGGGGGCTATTTCACGTACAAAAGAATTGTCGGTATGTGGGTATACTTTTTGACCAGAGCGATAATCTAAAGGAGTGCCTGCTACCGGAGGTCGCTGTCCTGTAGGGGTAAAGAAACCCTCCTCTAAGGGTACGTATTTTTCGGCTTTTATCTGTAAAGAGTTGTTTAACACATTGGTATCGTGTTCATTTAGGTTAAAGTAAGTGTGCTGGGTAAGGTTCAGAATGGTGGGGGCTGTAGTGGTACCGTGGTAATCGACCCGCAGGCGGTTATCGGCGGTAAGGGTGTAGGTTACTTGGGCAGTTACCTCGCCTGGGTATCCTTCTTCACCATCTTTGCTGATGTACTGCAAGGTAACAGAGGAGTTTTTGCCCTTTTCCTCACTAATTACGTCCCAAAAAACACTATCAAAGCCTACATACCCTCCGTGTATTTGGTCTTTGCCCAAATTACAGTGTAGTTGTACTTCTTTTCCTTCGATAATTGCTTTTCCGTACTTAATTCGACCTGCATTTCGCCCAATGATAGCTCCTAAATAGGGATATTCGGTACGATATTCATCACTTACGTACTCGTCAAAACTATTAAACCCCAGTACGCACTCTATTTTTTTACCTTGCACAGGTACTTTGATAGAGGTAATTACTCCTCCAAAATTTATTATAGTTACTTCCATACCACTTGCATTGTGAAGGGTAATGGTTTTTAGTTGCTCTTTATTATATTCTTTCTTCATAGAAGTTTAATTTTCGGCAAAGATACGAAAGAATTTTGGAAATTAGCAAATTAGCAAATGAGGAAATTAGGAAATTAGCAAATGAGAAAATTAGCAAATTAGCAAATTAGCAAATGAGAAAATTAGCAAATTAGCAAATTAGCAAATTAGGAAATTAGGAAATTAGGAAATGAAGGAAATGAAGGAAATGTAGCGTTTTGGGGATTTTGTTGCGAATAATGCAAAGTGAGGAGATGGTTTTTATAGGCTTGATATTCAGTGATGTAACGCTTATCCTTCGCTCACCCTTCGTTCTGCTTTCGCCCTGCCTTCGAGATGGCTTCGAGGTAGCTCCAAGCTGTTTTTAGCAGGGTTGGTAGTGTAAGAAGCTGACTATTAAGTGATTGTGTTTTTTGTGAAAAGAGGGAGTTGGGGTTGGTAATTTTTGCATTATTTGCTATAAAAATGCGAAAATTAGCAAATTTGGAAATTAGCAAATGAGGGAATTGCAGGTGGAGGTGGAATTGGCCAAATTTAGGTTTTGTTTGTTTTTTATTGCTAATTGATATTTTTTTATTACTTTTGCCTGCGTTAAAAACCAATAATACTTGATTATAATGAAAAAAATATTCTTCTTGGTGGCTATGGTAGTTGCTATTCCTACATCGGCACAGTTGCTTCGTCATAACTTTGATGAACAAGGTGATACTTTTATTCAGGGTATAGCACGGGCTCAGTTCTGGGCGCGTTATACCGAAACTAACCCTGGTACTGTGGTGCAAGACAAGCCTGTAAGCAATGTGTTTGACCTGTCGGTGAGGCGCTACCGATTGGGATTCTTTGCTCAGGTGCAGAAAAAATGGCTTTTCTATGTTCTTATGGGGAACAATAACCTGAACCAGAAAACCCTTCGCACGGCTGACTTTCGTTTGCTTGACCTATTGGCACAATACTCTTTTAGTGAGAAACTTAGTATAGGGGTGGCTAAGGGTACTTTTCCAGCTACTACTCGCTATTCCAACGGCTTTGCTAACGGCTCTATGCTCTCGATAGACCCTGCTATTTATTACCTAAATACCTCGGGGCATTACGATGATGTGGGTAGGCGTTTGGGTATGTACGCCAAGGGGCAGTTAGGCAAGTTAGAGTACTTTGTTTCGGCACAAAGTCCGGCTTTTCCTTCTGAAAATGACAGGACAAAATTTAACTATGCGAAAGGTTCGACGGCATTGCTTACTTCGTCTTATCTTAAATACGAGTTTTGGGATAATGAAGCCAGCCGCTTGCTTACCAGCGGAGGGGCAGGTACCTATTTGGGTACTAAGCACATCTTGAACGTAGGTATGGGGTATGAATATATGCCTAAAATACGGGAAATTAACACAGGAACTGCTACTACTACTTGTGATTACTTCAACTTTGGGGTAGATTTCTTTATGGACACCCCTATATCTGACCAAAATGATGCTATTACTGCTTATCTGTCATTTAATACCACTGATTTTGGCAAAGGTTATGTGCGAAATGTAGGAGCTAATAGTATTTTTGACAAAGGAACTTCCTTTAATGAAGCTGGGAATGCACACCCTGCAATAGGTACGGGTAATAGTGTGTTCTTACAGTTTGGTTATCTGCTACCTAAATGGGAAGGAACTAAGGTAAGAGTGCAGCCTAATATAGGTTGGAAATACGCTGATTACAAAGCACTTAACGCCCCAGTAAACGTTTATACAATGGGAGTAAACACTTATTTTAACGGGCAAAAAAGCAAGCTGAGTTTGGGTTATGAAAATCGCCCTGTGTTCTGTAATGTTACTAAAAAGCCCAAAAGCCGCTTGGGCACTCTTATATTACAATATCAGATAGAACTGTAAAGCCAAAAAGTAACAGATACTGACAATTTGTCAGTTTTGGGTAGTTTGGTACTCTTTTCGCTATAGGTTGTTGGGCAAAAAACGAATTGCCTTATAAACAAAATAAAACCGTATATGAAAGGAAATATAAATGTTTCAGTGGAAAACATCTTTCCGCTTATTAAAAAATTCTTGTATAGTGACCACGAAATATTTCTTCGTGAACTTATCTCGAACGCTACTGATGCAACCCTTAAGCTAAAACACCTTGCGAGCATAGGTGAAGCAAAAGTAGAATATGGCAATCCTATGATTGAGGTGAAGGTAGATAAGGATAATAAAACCCTTCACATCAGCGACCAAGGGATTGGTATGACTGCTGAAGAGGTAGAGAAGTATATTAACCAGATAGCTTTCTCGGGGGCTGAAGAGTTTTTGGAGAAATACAAAGATACAGCCAAAGATGCCGGTGTGATAGGTCACTTTGGTTTAGGTTTTTATTCAGCCTTTATGGTAGCCAAGCAGGTGGAAATCATTACCAAATCATACACTGATGCCCCTGCAGTGCGTTGGGTGTGCGATGGTAGTCCCGAATTTACCTTAGAAGAGACAGACCTACGAAGCGAACGCGGTACCGAAATTATTTTGCATATAGCTGATGATTCGACAGAGTTTTTGGAAGACTTCCGCATAGAAGAACTTTTGCGCAAGTACAACCGCTTTATGCCTATACCAATTAAGTTTGGTACTAAGCAAAACCCTTTGCCACGTCCTGAAAATGCTCCTGAGGACTACAAAACAGAATACGTAACGGTTGATAATATTATTAATAATCCTACTCCTGCGTGGACAAAGCAACCTTCGGATTTGAATGATGAGGATTATAAGGCGTTCTATCACGAACTTTACCCTATGCAGTTTGAAGAACCGCTATTCCATATCCACTTGAATGTTGATTACCCGTTCCACCTTACAGGGATATTGTACTTTCCGAAGCTTACTAACGATATGCAGTTGCAGAAAGACCGCATACAGTTGTACCAAAACCAAGTGTTTGTGACTGATAATGTGGAAGGTATAGTACCAGAGTTTTTGACAATGCTTAAAGGAGTGATAGACTCACCCGACATTCCGCTAAACGTATCACGCTCATACCTACAAGCCGACGGCAATGTGAAGAAGATAGCTAACTACATCACCCGTAAGGTGGCTGATAAGCTAAAATCACTCTTTACTAATAACCGTGATGATTTCCAAAGCAAATGGAACGATATTAAGATAGTGCTTGAATACGGTATGCTTACCGATGATAAGTTCTACGAAAAGGCAGCCGACTTTATGTTATACCCTACTACTGATGATAAGTACTATACTTTGGCTGAACTAAAAGAGGTTATTAAAGACCAACAAACTGATAAAGAAGGTAAGTTGGTTGTACTATACGCTCAGAATAAAGAACAACAGTACACTGCTATTGAGCAAGCTAAAGAAAAAGGCTATCAGGTATTGTTGTTGGATAGCCCCATAGTATCACACCTTATCCAGAAGTTAGAAGGCGATAACGAAAAGCTTACTTTTACCCGAGTAGATGCTGCCCCTATAGCCAAGCTGATACAGAAAGAGGAGCCTGTTATTGGGAAACTTTCGGACGAAGAGAAAAACACCTTAAAAGCCGCAATAGAGAAGGTAATACCTAAAGAAGGTTATATGGTGCAGTTAGAAGATTTGGACAGTGATGATACTCCTTTTGTGATAAATCAGCCAGAGTTTATGCGCCGTATGAAAGAGATGAGTGCTACCGGAGGCGGTGGAATGTTTGCGATGGGAGGTTTCCCAGAAATATATCACGTAGTGGTAAATAGTAATTCGGCTTTGGCTGATGCTATTATGCACGCTCCAGATGAGGCTAAAAAAGAAAGCCTTATTAAGCAAGCCTTTGACCTTGCTCGTCTATCGCAAGGACTGCTAAAAGGTAAAGAATTGGCAGACTTTGTGAAGAGGAACTGGGAAATTTGCTAATTTGGAAATTAGGGAATTAGCAAATTAGGGAATTAGCAAATTAGCAAATTAGCAAATTAGCAAATTAGCAAATTAGGAAATTAGCAAATTAGGAAATTTGGAAATGAAAACCATACTCTTTGCCAAAGGTCGTACTATTAAGACCTTTGGCAAAGTTTTTTTTGCGTAGTTCAGAAGGAAGTTATATATTTGCACACTATTTAATTGTTAATTGTTTTATGGTGATTACTCGTTTAGACCAATTAGACCCTATACAAGGTATTTATACATACGCTGACTATCTGCTTTGGAAGTTTGAAGAACGTGTAGAGCTTATTAAAGGTAAGATATTCAAAATGACTTCACCTTCGGCGACGCACCAGCGTATTGTACGAAGACTATCGACTAAGTTAGATTTGTTTTTGGAAGGGAAGACTTGTGAGCTTTTTATCTCTCCTTTTGATGTAGTGTTGCCAATTCCTCATAAAACTAAAGAAAACACTGAGAATACAGTAGTACAACCCGACTTATGCGTGGTGTGTGACCCCTCAAAAATAGAAGAAAAGGCTTGTAAAGGAGCTCCTGATTTGGTGGTAGAAATACTCTCACCAGGTAACTCGAAGAAAGAAATAAAGGAAAAGTTTGAGCTCTATGAACAAGCAGGTGTTTTGGAGTATTGGGTAATCTATCCTGCTGAAAAAACAATACATATTTACGTTTTAGACGGTGATAAGTATCGGGGACTTGCCCCTATAGCCGATGAAGATATGATACATTCGGTAAAATTTCCTACTTTGCAAATTAATACGAAAGATATATTTATTTAAATGATACAAGAATTAAAATCCCGTAGTGGTAACTGCTGTGAGCTTTGCGGAGCAACTGAGAACTTAAGCGTTTATACGGTGCCTCCTGCCCGAAACGAAAGTACAGACGATAGTCTTTTGGTATGTGGCACTTGTCTGAGCCAAATACAAAATCCCGAAACAATGGATAGTAACCATTGGCGTTGCCTAAACGATAGTATGTGGAGCGAATACCGCCCTGTAAAAGTAATGGCGTGGCGACTGCTGAATAGGTTAAAAAGCGAGGGGTGGTCATTAGACTTGCTTAATATGATGTATTTAGACGAGGAAGAATTAGCCTTTGCCCAAGCTACTGATGACCACCTTGAAGACAATGAGAAGGTAATACACAAAGATAGTAATGGGGCAGTACTTGCTAATGGAGATAACGTAGTGCTAATAAAAGACTTAAAAGTGAAAGGCACTAGTATGACCGCTAAACAAGGTACTGTGGTGCGCAAAATAACCCTTGACCCTGAAAACGCCGAATATATAGAAGGTAAAGTAGAAGGGCAACAAATAGTTATCCTTACCCAATATGTAAAGAAAGCATAGCTCTTTTTTAGATAAGAAGTAGTAATGTATCTGTTTATTAATGAGAAAATTAATAAATAGATACATTTTTATTTTGCGGTTTAAGAACAAAATCCTATCTTTGCAAAAAATTAGAGAATTAACAAATGAATTATATATGAAACAAGTATTTACTATTTTCAGTTTGTTTTTCCTTAGCATACTCTATGCCCAGAAAGGAAATACCTTTTCACAACAACAAATGCCTTTGCTTACAGAAAAAGAGAATCTTGTAACTTCTTTGGCACTACCCTTAAAAAAAGGCTTGGCACTTACAGAACTTAGTTTTAAGTTCAAGGCTAAAAAGCAAGACCTTAGTGAGGTGTTGGTGTATGTAGGTAGTACTTCAAAACGAGATAAAGCGGTTCTTTTTGGCAAAACTACTGCTTTAGGCTGCAAAACTAAGTTACAAGGTAACTTTAGTACCCCTACAGACTCTCTGTTTGTATGGGTGTGTGCACGGACTACTAACAACCCTAATTTGCTGAACAAGGTATTGCTATCGGGTATTGAGCTTACAACTAATAATGGGAAGCTAAAATACAGCAACCAGAGCAAGGAAGGACAACGCCTTGGTTTGACCCTTAGACAACGCAAACAGGACAATATTAACTGCTACCGCATTCCAGGATTGGCAACTACTAACAAAGGTACCCTCATTGCTATTTACGATAATAGGTACAATAATTGCAAAGACTTACAAGAGGATATTAATGTAGGAATGAGCCGTAGTACCGATGGAGGACAAACGTGGGAACCTATGAAAGAAGTAATAGATATGGGCGAATGGGGAGGACTTCCTAACCGCCTAAATGGAGTAGGTGACGCCGCTGTGTTAGTAGATGAGAAAACCAATACTATTTGGGTTATGGGGCTATGGCAGCACGGACTTTCACCCGACCAAATGGCTTGGTGGGGTTCAAAAACAGGTATGACCCCTCAGGAAACTGGACAAATAGTAGTGGTGAAAAGTGAAGACGATGGACTTACTTGGAGCAAGCCTGTTAATGTTACCTCACAAATGAAAGACCCCTCTTGGAATCTCTTTTTTGATGGACCAGGGAGAGGTATTACTATGAGCGATGGTACACTTGTATTTGCTGGACAGTTTAAAGATAAAGACCAAGTGCCTCACTCTACTATTATTTACAGCAAAGATAGCGGTAAGACTTGGCAGGTAGGTACAGGAGCTAAATCACATACTACTGAGGCTCAGGTAGTAGAACTTTCGGATGGTTCACTAATGCTAAATATGCGTGATGACCGCAATCATTTCAATTCAAAAGTAGCAGATAAATTAAACGGGCGTTCCATAGCTATTACTAAAGATATGGGAAAAACTTGGGTAGAACATAACACCTCACGCAGTGCTCTGATAGAACCCAACTGTATGGCAAGTATTATATCATATAAAGATAAAAAAGGCAAGCCATACCTTTTCTTCTCGAACCCTGCTGATAAACGCCAGCGTGTAAATATATCAATTAAAGCAAGTGATGATGACGGAAATACTTGGGATAAACTTCCTTCGGTATTACTGCACCAAGATGCTAATATGGGGTATTCCTGCCTAACTATTATTGATAATAAGTATATAGGTATTCTTTATGAAGGTAATGGAGATTTATATTTCCAGAAAATACCTATTAAGGAGCTTACGAAATAAAAAGCAGGAATCAATAGAATTAACGAATTATTAACAAGGAAAGCCTGAGCATAGGAAGCTTAGGCTTCCCTTGTTAATTATTTTTTTAAGACTGAATTTCAGTAAGTTACAGAGAGCATTGAAAAAAAATTGCAATAACATCTCATTTTTTAGAAAAAAAATTTGGTAGTCCCAAATATTTGCTCTATCTTTGTGTTAGATGAAAGAAAAACGAGAGAAAAATTAAAGTTCTTCGAAAATAATGGGTATAAAAACGAAGCTACTTTAATATTTTCTGAACGCTTGAAAGAAATAATGAAATTTATGAAAAGAAAATTGCTAACAATGCTACTATTAGTAGCTGGGGCTACTGTATGTGCCCAACAAAAACTAACTAAATCAACTCCTGATCTTACTAACACTAACACCGAAGTACCTTGTAGGGAACAAATTGAGTTTAAATTTTCCTCTAATGAGGATGATTGTGACCATATCGACCTTAAGATAAAAACTCTTCACGTCCCGAAAGGAACTACTTCTGTTACTTGGGAAGTGTACAATGATAAAAAAAGAGTAGCACAAGGTTCTTTGAAACAAGAGAATGTAGTAGATGTAGGAGAAACTATATCTCTTCCAAATTTACCAAAGGGCACTTATACCTTCAAGCTAATACCCTATCCTTCAGGATGCCCTTCTAATCCCCAAACATTTCGTATTGTAGCTAAAAACAGGCTCACTATGCAACTTTCTCCTAAGAAACAAGTTCTTGGTTGCGAAGGAGGATGCCCTCAGGTATGGCTACAGGTAGAAGGAGGTGCACAACCCTATAAATACACTTATGAAACACTTAATAGGGCATATAAACCTCTTTGTAATGGTATATCTAACAATTGTAATGGTACATATAATAGTAAAAATTATATAAAGCCTGATGAAAAAGATTATTGCTGGGACGATTTAGAGGATAAAACCTCACAGCGCATCGTATTTCCATACGCGAACACTTGGGTAGTATCGGTAAAAGATGCTAGAGATTGTGTTATAATTTGCGATACTGTTGAAATAAATACCAGGACAGCTCCTAAAATAGGTAAAATAACCCCTCAAAGATGTAATAGTAAAGACGGTAAAATACCTGTTAAAGTAGATATTAGCAGCTTTGGTGAAGGTAGACTTTATTACACTTTTAATGGTCAAAAACACGAAATAGAAGATAAGCAGCGTTCATTTACTGTAGATGTAGATGATGCAGCACCTCGCACACATAAAATAAGCCTTATAGATGACCATTGCAGTGATGATAGAACTTTTGAAGTACCAGAACCTCTTACTATTATAGAGAAGTATACAGAAGGTGCTTTAAACTGTAATATGAATGGCGATATATATGCTATAGTAAGAGTGAAAGGAGGTAATGCACCCTATTACTATACATTAGAGTATCAACAAAAAGGTAGTCAAAAAGGTAGTAGCTCTATAGTAGCGCAGGAAGTAGCGTTTAAAGGTCAAGAAACTTCACTATATTTAGTTAATGGTGAGGGTACTTATCGTTTTAAAATACACGATACCCCCACAGAGGGTTGCCCTAAAGAAGAGTTAATAGCAGAAATTACATTAGAGAAGCCTACTTTGAAAATTCCAGGTGAATTGATTACAGCCACCCAATACAGCTGTAAGGGAGATAAAACTCTGTCGAAAGCTAAAATTAGTATTGCTGAAAGTATTAGAGATATAAAGAAGTATAAAGTTGACATATTTAACAGTAGTGATAGTACTCCAGTAGCTACTAATCAGTATGAATACACCCTTCCAGACCATAATGGAGGTTCTTTCTATGCTAAAATAACTGACATTGAGACAGGTTGTTCTACTCTTACTAATAAAGTGATTGTAAAACCTGCTGCTAAGTTAGAAATAAAAACAGAAGTAGTTAGAGCTGTAAGTTGTGATAGTGATACTGAGGAAATAGTTATAAAAGCACAACCTGTTCGCAAAGGAGAACAAACAACTTTACATTACTCAGTTACAGGAACTAATAACTATAATAATGAGAAAAGAACTTCTGAAAACGAATGGCGTTTGACCTTACCCGTAGGGCAATATGTTATTACTGTAACTGATGAAAACACAGGCTGTAGTGATGTGATAGAACATCAAGTAAAAGGGCTTAATGTGTTTGTTCTGAAAGCAAGTCAGGCAGTGAAAGCTACTTGTGCTAATGGAGATGGTACGGTAACCCTTACTTTACACAATACTAATAAAGGAAGAGAAGTAGAAGGTTTTAGCTATCGCATACTTGGTAATAACCAAGAAGAAGCTAAAGAGGTAAGAGGTAATACAGTTGTTTTGCGCCTTAAAGGAGGTACTTATGTAGTGGGAGTAACTGTAAAAGAAACAGGTTGCAAACTTACTAAAGAGGTTGTAATCCCTGAAAATCCTACCCGTATAGAAGTAAAAGCTACTGCCCGAGTAAGTTCTGACTGTAATAATCATAAGGGCGAGGTAGAAGTAAATGTATGGGGAGGTAATGCTCCTTATACTGTAATTCTTACTGATGCATCGGGTAAAGAGGTAGCGAGGAAAGAAGGAGTGAATACTAACTATGTATTTGCAGACCTTGCCCCAGCTAAATACACTATAAAGGTAAGCGATACATCGGGTTGTAATGAGTACCAAGGAGATACTAATGTAACAGTTCAGCCTTCTTTTGTAATGGAAGCAGTGACAGTTGCTACAGTCAAGCCTATTACTTGCGAACGCAAAGAAGAGGTAACTGTAAAAGTAACTGTAGCTCCTGAATACGTAAAAGGTACTTGGTTGCGTTATACTATTAAGAAAGATGGTAAAGAGTACAAGCAAATACGCGTTGCAGGTACAACTTTATCACTAAATGGTAATGATGCTTTGCCGGTAGGAGATTATACTATCGAGGTGCTTAATGAAACTACTAATTGTGTGGTAACTATTACTTATACAGTGAAGAGTCCAGAGACCTATAACTTAGAGCTTAGCGATGCGGTAAGAGCTACTTGTGCTACAGATAAAGGTACTGTAACCCTTACTTTGCACGATACTAATAAAGGAAGAGAAGTAGAAGGCTTTACCTATCGCATACTTGATAATAACCAAGAGATAGAGACTAAAGAGGTAATAGGCAATACGGTTGTTTTGCGCCTTAAAGGAGGTACTTATGTAGTGGAAGTAACTGTAAAAGAAACAGGTTGCAAACTTACTAAAGAGGTTGTAATCCCTGAAAATCCTACCCGTATAGAAGTAAAAGCTACTGCCCGAGTAAGTTCTGACTGTAATAATCATAAGGGCGAGGTAGAAGTAAATGTATGGGGAGGTAATGCTCCTTATACTGTAATTCTTACTGATGCATCGGGTAAAGAGGTAGCGAGGAAAGAAGGAGTGAATACTAACTATGTATTTGCAGACCTTGCCCCAGCTAAATACACTATAAAGGTAAGCGATACATCGGGTTGTAATGAGTACCAAGGAGATACTAATGTAACAGTTCAGCCTTCATTTGTAATGGAAGCAGTGACAGTTGCTACAGTGAAGCCTATTACTTGCGAACGCAATGAAGAGGTAACCATAAAAGTAACTGTAGCCCCTGAATACGTAAAAGGTACTTGGCTGCTTTATACTATCAAGAAAGATGGTAAAGAGTATCAAACAAAAAGACTTGCTGCTACTACTTTATCACTTAATGGTAATGATGCTTTACCGGTAGGAGATTATACTATCGAGGTGCTTAATGAGACTACTAAGTGTGTGGTGACTACCACTTATACAGTGAAGAGTCCAGAGACCTATAACTTAGAACTTAGCGATGCGGTAAGAGCTACTTGTGCTATAGATAAAGGCACTGTAACCCTTACTTTACACGATACTAATAAAGGAAGACAAGTAGAAGGCTTTAGATATAGAGTATTCAAAGATGCTGTAATGCAGGAAATGAACGAGGTAAGAGGCAATAGTGTTGTTCTTCGCCTAAAAGGAGGAGTTTACCGAGTAGAATTAACTGTAAAAGAAACAGGTTGCAAACTTACTAAAGAGGTTGTAATCCCTGAAAATCCAGTTCCTGTACAAGTAAAAGCTATATCACAAATAGCTACTGATTGTAATTATGAAAGAGCAGTAGCACAAGTAGAGGTAAACGGAGGTACCGCTCCTTATAACTTAGTGCTTACTCATAAGGCTACAGGTAAGGTATATAGTGAAAGTGTTCAGACAACCACTATCAACTTTAACAATCTGGAAGCTGGTACTTATTATGTACGTGCAACTGATAGCGTGGGCTGTAGTGCTGAAACATCAGTATTGATAACAGTAGGTAAGAATATGACAGCTACAGGCTTGCAACTTACCACAACCCCTCCTACCTGTACAGGTGAAAAAGATGCTACTCTTTCTTTCTCGGCAATAACTACCGGAGGTATAGCTCCTTATAGTTATAAATTAGAGAAACTTAATACTGAAAAACACGCAATAATACCTATTACTGATTTTAATAGTAATGGCACATTAGTAGAAGGTTTATCATCGGGTATCTATCGTTTGTATGTGGAAGATAGTAAAGGTTGCCAACTTACCCTTACAACTACTGCTATTTATGACCCTTACCCTATTTCAGCACAAATAAACCTTACTAAGTCAGTATTCCGTTCTTGTAATGGTGAAAAAACAGGTAGTGTAGTAATAACCAATATTCAAGGAGGTACAGGGCAATATAAAGTATATATTGTAAGCTATGACCGCAAAAAGGTTATTGACCGCAAAGATAATGTGAAAGAAGGTGATACCGTTACTTTTGAAGGGTTAGCTCCTTTAGAAAATGTTTATTATGAAGTAGTAATACAAGATAGCAATAAGTGTTTATTCCTTAATTTCACTCCTTTCTTAGTAAAAGATGAAAGTCGTATTGCAATTCAGAGTGTTAAAGGGGAATATGTGTGCGATCCTGCTTCTGAAAAAGGTTATACCATATTGCTAACTGTTAAATTCAAAAATGCTGAAGTAGATTTTACTGACTTAGTGTACAGTATTGATAACAATCACGTTATGCCATTTACGCGTACTGAAGGTAATGTAGCGTATATTGATAACTTTACAGCTATTACTGATGTACATACTATTGAAGTGAGTCACAAAGGAGGTATTACTAATTCTGTATGTCCGAATACAATAGCTAATTTTACCCTCTCACCATTGTCACCTTTTACTTTAGAGCGTGTTCCTAATGATGAATTGAACACTATTGAGGTGATAGCTAAAGGAGGTAAAACCAATGATTTGCAAGGTTATACTTACTATTTTAACGGAGAAAATAACGGAAGCAATCCGGTGTACAAAGTTAGAAATAATACTCCTGAACGCTTAGAAGATGGGGTGAGAATAAAAATGGTAGAGGTAATAGCGGTAGATGCTGAAGGATGTAGACGTAAATTAATGGTTGAAATACCTTATATTGATGTTGATATACCTAACAACTTTACCCCTAATGGCGATGGTACTAACGACCGTTGGAAACCTAATAACCTTAAGGACTATCCTAATGCTTTAGTACATATTTACGACCGCTACGGTAGACGTATGGCTACCCTTAAACCAGGTGAAACTTGGGATGGCGTGTACGAAGGTAGGCATATGCCTTCGGGTGATTATTGGTACGTTATCGACCTTAACGATGCTTTGATTGATGGACGTAAGATTTATGGACACTTCTCTCTTTACCGATAATTAAAAAATACTCTTTAAGAGGCTATTCAGTGAGTTACTGAGTAGCCTCTTTTTTTGGCGCATAAATAAAAAGGGACTACCTATTTGTTTAGGTAATCCCTTTTGTTTTTTAGTGAAATGTAGCGATTAAAAAAAGACTGCTTTTACTCTATCAACGTAATCTAATTTTTCCCACGTAAAGAGTTCTACTTCTATCTTCTTAGTTTTGTGGTAAGGAGATGAGAATACTTTAGTTACCACTTCGGGAGTGCGCCCCATGTGTCCGTATGAAGCAGTTTCACTATAGATAGGGTTGCGAAGTTTTAGGCGTTGCTCAATATCATAAGGGCGTAATGAGAATATTTCTTGTATTTTCTTAGCTATTTCACCATCGGTAAGATTTACTTTGGCGGTTCCGTAAGTATTTACATATAAGCCTGTAGGTTCGGCTACGCCAATCGCATAACTAACTTGTACTAAAACTTCATCGGCTACGCCTGCTGCTACTAAGTTTTTGGCTATATGGCGCATTGCATAAGCAGCACTACGGTCTACTTTACTTGGGTCTTTTCCTGAAAAAGCCCCTCCGCCGTGTGCTCCTTTACCGCCATAAGTATCAACGATAATTTTGCGTCCTGTAAGTCCGGTATCGCCGTGAGGTCCTCCAATTACAAAGATACCAGTAGGGTTAATGTGATAAATAATTTTATCGTCAAAAAAAGGAGCGTATTGAGGATATTTAGCTATCACACGAGGAATAAGGATATGGATGATATCGTCCTTAATTTTTTTGAGCATCTTGTTCTCGGTATCGAAGTCGTCGTGTTGGGTGGATATTACAATAGTATTGATGCGTACAGGTTTGTTATCATCACTATATTCCAAGGTTACTTGACTTTTAGCGTCGGGGCGGAGGTAAGTAATCTGTTTGTTTTCACGGCGTAGTTCGGCTAATTCGCGTAGCAAAGCGTGAGAGAGATCGAGGGCGAGAGGCATATAGTTTTCGGTTTCGTTCACTGCATAGCCAAACATCATACCCTGATCGCCAGCTCCTTGTTCTTCGGGGTTTCCGCGTTCTACCCCTTGATTAATGTCGGGTGATTGTTCGTGAATAGCAGATAATACGCCACAAGATTTGGCTTCGAACATATAATCGCTTTTGGTGTAGCCAATTTTTTCAATGACGTTGCGGGCTATTTGCTGCACATCGATATAGGTGTTTGATTTTACTTCGCCTGCTAAAATAACTTGACCGGTAGTTACTAAGGTTTCGCAAGCAACTTTTGAGTGTGGGTCAAAAGCAAGGAAATTGTCGATAAGGGCATCGCTAATTTGGTCGGCGATTTTGTCGGGGTGTCCTTCAGAAACGGACTCGGAGGTGAATAAGTATCCCATTGTTGTGTAAAATTTAAGGAGAGGTTTTTGTGCTGAAGTGGGGTACTAATGGGAAAAGCAAGTAAGATTACTGTTTTAGCATTTTTCGGGGAGTACCCTAAGAGGTTGCAATCAGTACAAATTTGTCCTCTTGATTATTATTTTCGGGGGCAAAGATACAAATAAATTATCAATTAGCAATTAATAAGAAACAATTTTCTGCCTTGGTGATCTGATGTAACTATATTTCATTATCTTCAAATATCCAAAACTCTCCATTACAAATCCATTCCTCACGTTCCCCTACTTTTAAACGAACATTGACATCTGTCTTTGTTTCATTGACTTCTATAATAAGTTCGCCAGCCTTATCTTCTTGCCCTTTAAATGCCTTTTCAAAAACATCCATTGCCTCCTTTATATTAAATTCAACACCTACCCTATAGATAACATCTTTTTCATCATAAAACTTAATATTCACCAAAGTAGGTACTGCTCTTGGGGCAAGTAATGTATATCGAAATCTTTCGGGAATGTGATATTTTTCTATTTGATTCTCTTTCCAAGTACGCTCTCCAAATAATGTTTCCAACTCTAGATTAAGACCTTGATAATAATAAGAGTGAATATACTTACTTTTATCTTTAGTAATAAGCGTCATCTTCCAAAGATAACGCTTGCGAAAGCTATCCCATAACCCATAAGGAATGTTACAAATATCTTCCATAGTAACAAGAGTATCTAATGCTTGAGGGGTACCCCACTGGGCATATTTCATTAGTATTTTGCTTTTAGGCATTCCTAATTTTATAGCATAATCTCTTTGTTCTATAGTGTGTTCATCTAAAATAACATCTTCTGTTTTTTTATAATATTCATCAGCTTCTTTTTGGGTTACAAAATGAATGTCTTTTATCTTTTTTGCTTGGTAACGCCCTACTTCTACAACCCTATCATAGTTGTGTAACCAAACAAAAACCACTCCTCCTGGAGCTAAACCAACGGAAATATTGTACTCCTCTATTTCTGGGGCGGTATTATCCTCTCTCATTGAGGATCTGTAGACCTTCTCCTCTAAGAATTGTGCTATCGTCAGAGAATCTAAAGGCTGGTCTTCTAAGAGATATTGACATTCTTCTACATACGAAAGCCAAGAAACATCTAAGTGAGTAGGGATACCTTTAGCTTCACCTTCTTCGGCATTTTTAAAAAGGCCTGGCGCTCCATCTCTTATTGAAAAAAGAGGAAAAGGGCAATCGTTTTCAAATATAAAACTTGTACTCGATCCAAATTTACTAGCTCCATCTTTTCCATATACTACCCCACGATAAGTTACTATAGGGTAGCCTGCTACTGGTTTTACATAAGCCACCCAATGATATTTTATATTTTCTTTTTCTTTACAAGAAGTTAAAGATAAAAGTAAAACTAATATGGTTATAATTAGATTTTTCATTGCTATTTTTTTATATTTTCCAGTGTTCAAACTCTGTTTTCTGACTTACAACCTTTTGTTTTAAAGCGTATTTTAGGTTCATCAGCTGTTTTTTGAGCTTGTTTGGGAAGTAGTTTTATTCCGCTTGCTTTTAACGCAGAAATCACCTGCCTTTGTTTGTGTTCTTTTATAATTATTTGTGGTTATTTGACGACAAAGAAAAGCATTTTTTTTCAAAGAGAAAAGACTTTTGTGGTTTTTTCTCTTTTTTTGTTTTTCAGAGGGAGTTAAGGGGCAACTCCCTCAAAAAAATAAGCAAACCTAAAACCTATTAAATTGCACTTATTAATAGAAAAGTCAGCGTTTGTATTTAACTTTAGGCAGCAAGCTACCTTAAAGGTATCGCATTGATTACACAGATAACACGGATTTTTTGATGGATATTTTTTGGATAGATAATCGGATTGGCGGCTAAAGCTGCTGGATTTTCAAGGAGTAGGACATAAAAGGTTTAAATGCGAACGCCGTAGGGGGTGTGGTGAAAAGTTGTTTTTCTGCGTTTGGGGTAAAAAAATAGGAAATATACTAGGGCAGTTTAGCAGAAAAAGGAGAAGTGAGGGGTGGTAGGTCACATACTCAGCTGCGCCAGCTCGCTGACTTTCCTACACTGATCCTACACTGTCGAGCCACTGTGGAGCCACTGTGTGTTCGGTATGTGTTCGGTTGGAGGAGTAATGGGCCGCGACCTGTGATTTTTTTGCAGTTCATTGTTATTTAAAAAAAGTTTTGTATCTTTGCGGCACTTATGAATTGAAAATTATGAACGACAATTTTTCACCCCGTGTAAAAAGAGTTATTACCTATAGCAAAGAGGAAGCGGTTAGATTAGGCCAATCAACAGTTGGTACTGAGCACTTTATATTGGCTATTATTCAGGAGAATGAGGGGAAAGCTATTGAAATATTACAAAGTTTGCATACGGATATGGATAGGCTACGCCAACATATCCATACGCTTACTTCGGCACGTGGGCTTAATCCTCCTAATTTTAATACAATTCATTTTACGGTTCAAGCCGAAAGGGCTTTGCAATCGACTTATCTTGAAGCAAAACGCACCCAAACTAACGTTATTAATACAGGGCACTTACTACTGAGTATTTTGCGCAATGAAAATGACCCTACTACCAAAGTTTTCAATAAGTTGGGGGTTAATTACGAAGCTGTGAAAGGTAAGTTTGAAATGGGTAATGGTGATACTTTTAGTATTAGCGTGCCTAATGGTGGGGGTACTGTTACGGTAACCCCGAAACGTGAGGAAGAGTATACGCGTGATTACCGCTTGCCGCACGAAACGCGTAATTATAGAAATAATCCGCAGAATAGCAATGCCCCTAAAAAACTCACGGTACTTGAGAGTTTTGGGCGCGACCTTACTGCTATGGCTGAGGAAGGGAAACTTGACCCTGTGATAGGGCGTGAGAAAGAAATAGAACGCGTATCTCAAATATTAGGTAGGCGTAAAAAGAACAATCCGCTGCTTATAGGAGAGCCAGGTGTGGGTAAGAGTGCTATAGCTGAAGGATTGGCTTTGCGCATTGTTAAAAGAAAAGTGGCACGAGGTTTGTTTTACAAACGTGTTATCTCTCTTGATTTGGCTTCATTAGTAGCAGGGACAAAGTACCGAGGTCAGTTTGAGGAACGCCTAAAGGCTATAATGAACGAACTGGAGAAGAATAAAGATATTATACTTTTTATAGACGAAATTCATACCTTAGTAGGGGCAGGAAGTGGTACAGGTAGTTTAGATGCCTCGAATATGTTTAAACCAGCCTTAGCACGAGGTGAAATACAGTGCATTGGTGCTACTACGCTTGATGAGTACAGGCAGTCGATAGAACGTGATGGTGCTTTGGAACGCCGTTTCCAGAAGGTGTTAGTAGAGCCTACTAATGTTGATGAGACTATACAAATCTTGAAGAATATTAAAGGCAAATACGAGCAACACCACAATGTTATCTATACCGATGAGGCAATAGAAGCTTGTGTGAAGCTTACTAATCGCTACTTAACAGATAGGTATTTGCCAGATAAAGCAATAGATGCTCTTGATGAGGCTGGCTCACGTATCCATATTACCGAAGTAAAAGTACCTAAGTATATCACAGAGGTTGAGGAACGATTAGATAAAGCTATGCAGGCTAAAAATGAGGCAGTTTCACGCCACTTTTTTGAAGATGCTGCTGGCTATCGCAACAACCAAAAACTGATAGAAAACTCACTTATAGAGCTTAATAAGCGTTGGGACGAAGAAGCTAAAAACTACCGCAGTACAGTTACGGAAGCCCATATAGCCGATGTAGTTTCGATGATGAGTGGCATACCGATGAATAAGATAGCGCAAACGGAAATGAATAAGCTATCTAACTTGTCCGACACAATGAAATCAAAGATTATTGGGCAAGATGAAGCGGTTGAAAAGGTGGTAAAAGCTATTAAGCGCAATCGTACGGGCTTAAAAGACCCTAATAAGCCCATAGGTTCCTTTATATTTTTAGGTCCTACAGGAGTAGGGAAGACCCAGTTGGCTAAGATACTTTCTAAAGAGTTATTCGATTCGGAAGATACGATGGTGCGCATAGATATGAGTGAGTATATGGAAAAGTTTTCTATAACAAGGCTCATAGGGGCTCCTCCGGGCTATATAGGTTATGAAGAAGGTGGACAACTTACCGAGAAAGTGCGCCGCAAGCCTTATTCGGTAGTGCTTTTAGACGAGATAGAGAAAGCCCACCCCGATGTGTTCAATATGCTATTGCAGGTGTTGGACGATGGTTTCCTTACCGATAGTTTGGGCAGAAAGATAGACTTTAGAAATACAATTATCATTATGACCTCCAATATCGGAGCAAGGCAAGTGAAAGAGTTTGGTCAGGGGGTAGGTTTTGGCACATCGGCACGTATGGCGCAGAGTGAATCGAATGTAAAGTCGATAGTAGAGAATGCCCTAAAGAAAGTGTTTGCCCCAGAGTTCCTGAACCGTATTGATGATGTTATAACCTTTAATTCTCTTAGCAAAGAAGATATTTTTAAAATTATTGATTTAGAGCTTGGTAAGCTTTATTCACGAGTGAATGACTTGGGCTATGGCTTGCAACTAAGTCAGAAAGCCAAAGATTTTATAGCTGAAAAAGGATATGACAAACAGTATGGGGCTCGCCCACTGAAACGTGCTATACAAAAGTATGTAGAAGATATATTGGCAGAAGAAATAGTTTCAGACCAAGTACACGAAGGTGATAATATAGAGTTTGAATTAGATGAAAGAGCTGAACAACTCTTCATCAAAGAAAAAGAAAGAATATTTATTTAATCCGTTAATTATATGTATATAGTAAGATTATTAAGCCTATTTATGCTGTTCTTTTGTTTTACAGCTTGCGCACAACAAGCCGCAACATACAAAAAAACAGCTGTTAAAGCAGCTACCGAAAAGAAAGTTACTGCCTCTAAAAGCAGTAAAAAGAAAACCTATGCTCCCCCTAAAAAGAAGCAAACAACTGTAGCATCTAATAAAAAAACAACTAAAAAAACGTATGCTAAAAGCAACAAAGCAACTACTCATCGTCCATATACTAAGAAAAAGGCAGTAGCTTCGGCTAAAAAGAAACGCAGTAAGGCTGCAAAGAAAACCGTTCAGTACGCTGAGAATACAGCTCCAGAAGTTGAGGATTTGGAGGATTTGGAAGAGGAAGAATTGGAAGAACCCGAATTAGCCGAAAGTACTGATATAGCTATCACTACAATAGCTGAAACTAAGGAAGCTACTGAACAACAAAAACTGTTGTTAGATGCGGCTTTTTCATACTTAGGGACTCCTTATCGTTACGGGGGGATTACTCGCAAAGGAATGGACTGCTCTGGCTTTGTAAGCACGGCATTTAAATCTATTGATATAGCTCTTTCACGTTCCTCACAAGAGATGGCTACACAAGGTAAGAAGGTTAAACTAAAGAACGTAAAAGTAGGTGATTTGTTATTCTTTAAAACCTTGCGTAACAGGAAACGCATTTCGCACGTAGGAATGGTGGTTGATGTAGATGGTGATGAAGTGAAGTTTATTCACGCCTCATCTAAGCGTGGGGTAGTAATTTCGTCATTGAGTGAAGCGTATTACAAGAAAGCTTTTCGCTTGGCAAAACGTGTGATGTGAGATTTGTAAATCTACCCATATTAACAATTTTAATAGGTATTATAGGAGGTATTGCTATTACAAATATAGCAGTACCTCCTTTTGCTTTTTCGTTGATTTTATGTGTGTTTCTTCTTTTGAGCTTGGCACTACACCAATGGTTGTTTAGTAAGAACTACTATTTTAGGTATGGATTACAGCTGCATACATTAATAGCTTCGGTAGCCGTTGGGGTGCTTTTGGTAGTAATACACACGCCTACTAATGACGTATTGCATTATAAAAACCAGCTTGACCCTCAGCAAAAGTATGTATTACAAGCCCGTGTAATAGGACAGACTTCTAAAACTTTATTAGGAACTACTTTTAGGATGCAACTGCTCACTGCCAATGATAAAAAAGTGATAGGTGATGTATTGTGCTTCTTTCCAAAAGCAGCTGATAGCTTAAAGGTAGCGCAGTTGCAGTATAAAGATGAAGTGACTTTTGTAGGGAAAGTAAAACCCATAGCCCCTCCACAGCCTTATCAGTTTGATTATAAGCTATATATGGAACGTAAAGGGGTGTATGGGCGTACAGTGATAAATGGGTTTATTGTCACTAAGCAGGGGGAAGGGCTGGGGGGCGTTCAGCAGGTGCGCAATTACCTCAGTGAGGCTATTACTGGTCATTTTGACAAGGAAACAGCACAGTTATTACAAACCTTATTACTGAGCAAACGCACTGATTTAAGTGATGAATTGCTACAAAGCTATATCGATGCTGGTGCAGTGCATATCTTGGCTATTTCGGGCTTACACGTAGGGATTATCACTTTGATGTTGCTGTTTTTTATTCAGAAGTTGCCTAATAACACCAAACTGTATCAGTGGATACGCTATTTTATATTGCTTATAGGTTTGTGGAGTTTTGCCCTAATAGCAGGCAGTACCCCTTCGGTATTACGAGCAACACTAATGTTTAGCTTTATAGGGGTGTACTCTTTATCACGGAACCCGCAAGGACGGTTCGATGCGCTTATTGTATCGATGCTTGTCTTGCTACTCATCAATCCGTTTTACTTGTACGATGTAGGTTTTCAGCTTAGTTATGCGGCAGTGTTCTCAATCTTGACTTTTTATCCGCCTATAATGAAGTGGTGGTATCCTGAGAATAAGTATGTTAGGGCAATATGGCAGTTGTTGGCAGTAGGTTTTACAGCGCAGATAGCTGTCTTACCTATAAGTCTGTACTATTTTCATCAGTTTTCGGGTTTGTTCTTTATCTCGAACTTATTAGTAGTGCCCTTATTACAACCTGTGCTTATCCTTAGTATTTTAGCTTTGTTATTAAAGGCTTTGTTAGGTTTTATACCTTCTTTATTGGTTGTGATAATTACAGATTTGGTAAGTGTAATGAACACCTTGATAAGGACTATAGCAAGTCAGGAGGATTTTATTTTTCGGAATATATCATTTAATATACCGTTGCTATTAGCGTGTTTACTATTAGTGGCTACAGTGGTGTACTGGAGGCATTACCGAAGTTATAGAGCCGTAGTAGCGATATTGCTTGCTGTATTGGTGCTACAAGGGGTGTTGTTCTATAACAAATATCAGCTAACAACTACCGATGAAATGCTTGTATTTACAAAGTATAAAGAAAAAGCAATAGTGATTAGGCAAGGTGCCAAGTTAGATGTATTTCAGGCTGATACATTAAGTTTAAACCCAATGGTGCAGAACTATATTAAGCAAGTAGGGGTCGGTGATATTAAGCTGAAGAAATTTCCTTATTTACTACAATACCATAAAAAAAACTACTTGCTTATGGATAGTTTGGGAGTGTACCCAACTTCAAAGCAAGTAGTGATTGATAGTGTAATCTTCTTACAACAAGTGCCTAAAATCAATTTGGAAAGGATGAAACAAACCTTATCGCTGCGGTATTAATGAAATCCCGATATATAGTAGTATAATTAGTGGAATAGCAATGAATTTGCAGATAGCTATTAGCAGTACACTAAGGGCTAAGAAAACGTATTTTAAGGCGTTGTTCCTAAAGCTGTAATCTTTAAATTTTAAGGCGAATAAAGGTAAATTAGCATTTAGCATATAAGTACTGAGCAGTGTTATGCCCAATAGCACCCAACTATTGTGTAAGAGGGTGTTAAGCCACTCGGTAGGTTGGTAGTGTAAAATGAGTGGAAGGGATAAAATAAAAAGGGTATTGGCGGGAGTAGGCAGTCCTATAAAACCTGAAGTTTGGCGGGTATCGATATTGAAATTAGCCAATCTATACCCCGACCCCAAAGTAATGAGGAAGCCAACATAAGGCAATAGCGTAGCCCATTGCGCCTCGTTATCTGTAATACTTCCTTTCAGTAACTGATACATTATAATACCAGGTACAACGCCTGAGGTTACCATATCGGCAAGTGAATCTAACTGCAAACCTATCTCAGACTTTACATTTAATAGTCGGGCGAAGAAGCCATCGAAGAAATCGAAGAAGATACCTATGGCTACCCATAAGGCAGCTATGGCAGGGCTACCTTCCACAGCATACACTACTGCTACACAACCACAAAATAGGTTGCCTAAAGTAATCATATTTGGTATATGTTTCTTCATAACTACTTACAATCGGAATCTAAATAATCGGGTAGGGGAGTTCTGTCTTTACTTGCATCACAATCGGGGTAGGTTATAATACCATAATCATCACGTTCAATTTCATTAATAGAGGGTTTGCCATCGTGGTCGTGATCAGCACGCTTGGTACTAATTAAGTTTACGCTAAAGATAAGAGGTGAATAGGCTGGTATTTTGCTTTGAGTATTGTTAAAATAACCTAAGCCAGAGGGAATAAAGAGGATAGCCATTCCTCCATCGGTAGGTACTGTATTAGTGCCATCGGTATTAGGCATTAGTCTGCTAGAGCTTGAAGCTCTTAGTTTAGAAAGTCCTTCTCTGAATCCTTTAATAGCTCCTGATTTACTTGAATTGGTAACATCACCAATAAGGTCGAACCAATTGCTCATACTTTGGGTTTTAGTTTCGTCGAAGGTGCTTAAATCTAATAACTGACCTTTGTAGTTTACGTACACCGAGTCGGCTATAGTAGTGGTAGTGCCTGTGCCTTGTTGTAAGATAATATAGTACAATGAGTGACGTACGCGCTTATTATTGGCATCTAAAACATCTAACTCCATTTTTTGTAGGTTGGGGTTTTCTAATATTGATTCAGCAGTATTGCTAGTGGTAGCAAAAGTAACCATTTCTGAAATTGAAGTAGTAGGGGTAAAGGTATAGGTGTGTGTTTTAAGAAATTTTTCAATAGCTGCATTGTTTTCATTTCGCACCTCAGTTACATCACGTGGGGGTGCTACTGTATTTTTTTTATCATCTTTCTTACAAGCAGTAGCAAGCAGTAGGACTGTTGCACTGATAATGAATAGTTTTTTCTTCATTGTATAAATTATTGTTTTTGTTTTAAGTTTTGCAAGATTGTAAATAATTATTACTTTTGCGTTTATTACTATTGTTTAAAATACTAAAGTTATGCGAATTGATAAATATTTATGGTGTGTGCGTTATTTTAAAACGCGTAATTTAGCAACTGAAGCCTGCAAAAAGGGACACATCAGAGTGAATGGTGAGGTGGTTAAGCCTTCACGAGAGGTGTACAAAACGGATAGTATTATTGTTCGTAAAAACCAAATTAACTATGAGCTTTTAGTACTTGATATTCCTGAAAGTCGTGTAGGGGCTAAGTTAGTAGACCTTTACAGGCAAGATAAGACTCCGCCTGAGGCTTTTGAGCAAGCTGAACTACAAAGGTTAGCACAGGACTATTACCGTGAAAAAGGTGAGGGCAGACCCACTAAAAAAGACCGTCGTGCTATTGATAACCTTCTAAACGACTTTCAGGAAGATACCCCCGATGAACTGCTATAAGGGATTTTTCCCCTTATAGCAATGTGGGGTATTTAGCTGGATTTGCTTCGTGCATAATGCTGTATATCTTCTCGATAATACTATCGGCATTAGGTTTTGAGAAGTAATCACCATCAGTAGCATAGGCAGGGCGGTGGTTACCAGCAGCTAGTGTTTGCGGAGCACTGTCCAAATACTGATAAGCATTTTGCTCTTCTACTATCTTCTGCAAAATATATGCCGAAGTTGCTCCTGGCATATCTTCATCAACAACTAAAAGCCTATTTGTTTTAGCTATACTCTTCACAATGTCGTGATTAACGTCAAAAGGAGCTAAACTTTGTGCATCAATAATTTCAATATCTATGCCTAAGGCTGCTAACTCATCGGCTACTTCACATACGATGCGCAAAGTAGAGCCATAAGATACTACCGTTATATCTTTACCTTCACGTAAGGTTTCCACTACGCCTATCGGAGTTTTGAACTCGGTAAGGTTTGTAGGCATAGTTTCTTTCAGGCGGTAACCATTTAGGCATTCCACTACTACGGCTGGCTGATTGCTTTCTAAAAGAGTATTGTAAAAACCAGCTGCTTTAGTCATATTACGAGGGGTAAGAATACACATTCCCCTCAAAGAGTGTAATAGTACCCCCATAGGAGAACCTGCGTGCCATATTCCTTCCAAGCGGTGACCGCGTGTTCTTATAATCAGAGGAGATGATTGGCGACCAAAAGTGCGGTAGTGCAAGGTAGCCAAGTCGTCACTAAGGGTTTGTAAGCCGTAAAGGATATAGTCTAAATACTGTATTTCGGCTATGGGGCGCAAACCGCGCATTGCCATACCAATACCTTGCCCAACAATAGTTGTTTCTCTGATACCGGTATCGGAAACCTTAGTAATTCCGTACTTTTTCTGCAAGCCTTCTAATCCTTGGTTCACATCGCCTATGTTTCCTACATCTTCTCCAAATATGAGCAAATTAGGGTATTTGCTAAGGAGTGCATCGAAGTTTTCACGCAATACTACACGCCCGTCTACCTGCTCGGCATCAGTAGGATATTCAGGAAGTACTTCACTTATCAACATCGGGCTATGCGCACTTTCGGTGTATACATATTTACTGTATTTAGGTTCGTTTACTTTTAGGTAATCTGTTACCCAAGTGCGCAAGGCTTCAACGTTATGCCTCTCTTTTAGTAAGCTTCGTAGGGCTTTGCGGGCAACATTCATTATGGCTTTGCGTGATAGGGTAGGCACGGCTGCTATTTCGGCTGCAAAAGTGCTATCGGGCACGATGCTATTTAGTACCTCTATCAGTTGGGTACGTTCGTTTTCAAAAGGCTGCATATAGGCTTCCCACGCTTTTTTCTTCCCATCGCGTACGCGTTTTTTAGCTGCTTCGTCTATAGCAGTTAGTTCTTCTTCGGTGGCGTATCCTTCCGATATAATCCACTCACGCATTTTGGCTATACAGTCAAAATCGTGTTCCCACTGTAAGCGTTCGGGGCTTTTATAGCGTTCGTGTGAGCCTGAAGTGGAGTGCCCTTGCGGTTGGGTAAGTTCAGTTACGTGTATTAGTATAGGTACGTGTTCTTCACGGGCTATTTTAGCTGCTTTTTGGTATACTTCATATAAGGCAGGGTAGTCCCAACCTTTTACTACAAATATTTCAAACCCTTTGTGATTGGCATCGCGTTGGAAGCCTTTCATTATTTCCGAGATACTCTCTTTGGTAGTGTGGTATTCTTTAGGGACAGAGATGCCGTATTCATCGTCCCATACCGACATTACCATAGGTACTTGTAATACGCCAGCAGCGTTCAAGGTTTCAAAAAAGTGTCCTTCACTGGTACTCGCGTTACCTATAGTCCCCCAAGCAATTTCGTTACCGTGGTTAGAGAATCCTTCCGCCTCAGCGTTAGGCAGGTCGCGGTACACTTTAGAGGCTTGTGCCAATCCTAATAGGCGGGGCATTTGTCCTGCAGTACAAGATATATCACTGCTACTGTTTTTTTGTTTTAGCAAGTCTTTCCAGTCTCCATTTTCATCAAGGCTGTGGGTGGCGAAGTGTCCTCCCATTTGTCTGCCAGCACTAGTGGGGTCGGCTTCAATATCGGCGTGAGCGTATAGTCCGGCAAAGAAATTTTCGACGGTATGAACCCCTAAAGCCATCATTAGGGTTTGGTCACGGTAATAACCACTACGGAAGTCGCCATTAGCAAAGGCTCTTGCCATAGCTACTTGCGGTACTTCTTTACCATCGCCAAAAATACCAAATTTGGCTTTCCCAGTAAGCACTTCGCGCCTACCCATTAAACTGCATTCACGGCTTTCTACCGAGATGCGATAATCCTGTAAAATATCTTCTTTTTTCATTAGTATACAACTTTTATTGGTTGATAATAACTCTGCAAATATACAACATTTTTTACAATCAGCCAACATTATTTCATTTTATTTTTTACTTTTGCTTTCTGAATCAAAAAATATCACATAATGAAGCTTATTTGTATTGGTAAAAACTATGCTCCTGCCAAAGGAGAAATTGCAGAAAAACCCGCTAACATTGTGGTTTTTAGCAAGCCGGATACCGCTATTCACAACCCCGAACTGCCTTATTACATACCCGATTTTACACAAGAATTATTCTATGAAGCTGAACTTATTTTGAAAATTAGTCAGAATGCTAAATGCGTAGCCGAAAAGTTTGCTCATAAGTATTACGATGAAATTGGGTTAGGTATTGATTTTACTGCTTGTGATATACAGCGCGAACTTATGGCTAACGGAAGGTCGTGGGAGCTCTCTAAAGCTTTTGACGGCTCCGCTGTTGTAGGAAAATTCATCTGTAAAGAAGAACTTCCCGATTTGCATTCGGTGCGTTTTCACTTACAGAAAAACGGACAAACCGTACAGCAAGGAGATTCAGCCCTAATGTATTGGCATTTCGATGCTATTATTGCAGAAGTAACTAAGTATTTCACCCTTCGCAAAGGCGACCTTATTTTCACAGGTACTCCTGCTGGGGCTGCGGCTGTTACCCCTGGTGATGTTTTAGAAGGGTTTTTAGGTAATGAAAGTTGCTTTAAACTGAGGGTTAAGTAGCCTTATAAAAGGGGAAATAAAAAAGTCTCACACAGATTTTGTAATCGGTGTGAGACTTTTTTATTGGTATAAGTCTTTAAAAAATAAGGTGTGCGTACTTTTTCCAACTTGGTTCTTGCCTATAGTTTTCAGCACACTCCAAAGGTACGTATATTACTTGTAGGCGTTCGTCATTATAACCAAAGTCGCCTTCTAATACAGGAGGGGTACTGCTTTTAAAAACGAGCTTCATAGGGCAGTTTTTGCCAAATACGTATTCACCTATATAGTTTAAGTTCTTCGGGAACGAGAAGTCGCGCAAGGCTTCACACCCATCAAAGGCATATCGTTCTATGCGCTCAAGGTTTTCAGGAAATACAATTTTAGTGAGTTTATTACAATCGTAAAAAAGATCTTTAGCAAGCGTTGTTACATTGCTCAACACAGGGTCGGCAGGCATATCAATTGCTGTAACTTGGGTATCGAGCCATTTTATCAGTGTTTTGCCGTCGGGACTCACTACGTATTGTGAGGAGGTAGCAGTAGTTTTGGTATAGATGGTTTGGGGTTGCTGTTGTGTTTTAGGCTTTCCCCAATCAATAGGTTCCGTCGCTGTAAATTTGGGTGTTTGTGTTGCATCAAAAGGATTTCTGCCTACTCGGGGGTCTTTGCCATAATTGTTATCGCCATAGGTACCTTCGGCAAATAACAACACTAATGGGTTAAATATTGGTACCAGAGCAAGCCAAGCGGTTACATTCATATCGTGGCATCGTTTGGCTGCTTGTAGAATTATCACAAAAAACACAAATAGAGTATAGAAAAAGAGGAAAAGAACCGAGAAGTATGATATCGCTCTGAAGAAAGCTGACAGTATAAAAAAACTGAAATACCCTGCTATTAAGGTAAGAACAAACTCAGCACGCCTAATACGCCCCCGATATGAAAATACATTTTTAAACATACTTACATCTGTTTTAGTTTCTCCAATATCTCACAAGCCCTTTTATTAAAGTTATTACACGATTTTTCAACCCAATAAATAGCACGAGGAATTGATTTATCAACACCCCTTCCTTGTTGGAAACACAAACCTAATAGTAATTGTGCTTCTTTATCACCTTGGTTAGCAGCTTTTTCGTACCACATAGCGGCTTTTTCGTATGATTGTTCAACGCCCTTTCCTTGGAAATAGCAAGTAGCAAGGTCACGTTGGGCATCAATATCGCCTTGTTGTGCAGCCTTCTCAAACCACATAACAGCATCATCGTCCGATTGGGTAACGCCTTGCCCGCGCCAGTAAGCGTAGCCCAAAAGACTTTGCGCTTCGGCGTGTTGTTGGTCGGCTGCTTTTTGCCACCATTCAACAGCTTTGGTGTCGGACTGAGGTACTCCTTGTCCTTTGTAGTAGCAGATACCTATCTTGGTTTGCCCCTCGGCGAACCCCTGATTAGCAGCACGCTCAAACCATTCGGCGGCTTTTTTGTAAGATTGGTCTACTCCTTGACCTTTGTAGTAAAAGATGCCCAGCCGAGTTTGTGAGCGAGGGTCACCCTGATTGGCAGCTTTTTCATACCAATAAGCAGCTTTTTGAATTGACTGTGCAATTCCCGTTCCTCTTTCATAGTTAATAGCTAGTAGTTGTTGGGATACTGCATCTCCTTTACTTGCTTTTATCACTAAAGCTTTGATATCATCACGTTGAGAATAGCAAAACATACAAGACAAAAAGCATAAAAGTAATGTGATTTTTTTCATTTTATAAAGAGTATATTGTCTTTTCAGTAAATAGATTGTAATGTTCTATCCTATTTACTGTGATAGTGATGAGTTGTTGTTGGGAGGGCAAAGGTAGAATAAAAAAAATAATTACGCAAGAAAAAAATGCATTTTTTTTAACAAAGGTAAAAAAATATGTGTTTTTTCAGGGGGAGAAAAGATAAATTAGTTCTTAGTTTTTAGAGTTTTTTTCTTAGTTGTCCAACGCATCTTTTCTTCTTCCTTCGTTGCTCGCTCTTTCCGCCCTCCTCCTTACAAACACGCGCCTTCTCTTTCCGTTTGTCCTTCTTTTGCAAAACGATAGCTTTCCTAAAAACCGGACTCCCGACCTCACCTCCTAACTATCCTCTATTCATAGTGGCTTCACAGTGGCTTCACAGTGGCTTCACAGTGGCTTCACAGTGGCTTCACAGTGGCTCCACAGTGGCTCCACAGTGGCTCCACAGTGGCTCCACAGTGGCTCCACAGTGTAGGATCAGTGTAGGATCAGTGTAGGATCAGTGTAGGATCAGTGTAGGAT
>CAUREJ010000006.1:0-60818 GCA_963523735.1 uncultured Capnocytophaga sp. | reverse complement strand
CGTACTTATTTAAATGTAAAATTACAATTATTTTTTCAAAGTGCAAACGTACGACTACTAATTTTTCCTAATTTCCTAATTTTACAACAAAATCACCACCCCAACTCCCTTTTTTTGCCGAAAAACACAATCCCCTAACAATCAGTTTGTTACCTCTCCAACGCTGCCAAAAGCCTATCGGAGCCATCTCGAAGCCATCTCGAAGGCAGGGCGAAGGCAGAGCGAAGGGTGAGCGAAGGATAAGCGTTATATAACTGAACTTCAAGCCTTTAACAGCTGTTCCCACACTTTGCATTATTCGCAACAAAAACCCAAAAACATTGCATTTCCCGCAACGCTTCACCCTCCCCCCATTACCTCATTTGCTAATTTGCTAATTTCCTCTTATTCCCTAACGACTAAAGACTAATTTTTGTTATTTGATAATTGTTTTGTATCTTTGCAACTCCTAAAAAAAATAGATGATGATTCGCAAATTCTTTAAAGATAGCCGTACCCTTACTTTTGCGGTGTGCTTGTTGGTAGCCATTTTTCTGTGGATTCCGATGAAACTATCACGTAACTTGCTGCGCGATATAACGGTGCCTGTGGTGATAACGAATCTGCCCAGCGATAAGGTTATTGTAAGCAAACTGCCTAACTTGCTAAAACTATCGGTTGAAGCCGATGGGTTTTCTCTGCTTAAATCATATACCCAAAACCCTGTTTTTACGGTTGATTTTGCCGACTTACAGCCTGTGGGTGAACACCACTTCTGCCTAAATAAAAACAGTCAGGATAAGCTTAGCAATACTTACTTTTCAAACTTTAAGATACGAGCTGTACAGTCCGATACCCTTTACTTGGTTTTAGCCCCCAAACACACTAAGAAAATACCGGTGGTGGTGCATCTTAATGTGGAACTTTTTAAGGAATATCAGCTTACCGAATTGCTCATCTCACCCGATTCACTCATAGCATCGGGCAATGCCGAAGTGCTGGATACCCTGAAACAAATAAACTTTCAGTACCGCGAAAAGAAACCTGTAAAAAGCAATTTTAGCAAGACTTATACCCTTAATAACACGCCCGATGTGCAGTACAACACTCATAAAATTACAATGGAGGCTTTTGTGGATAAGGTGAGCGAACAGCTGCTAAAAGTGCCTGTGCAGGTGGAAGGGGTGCCGGCGGGCAGTCAGGTAAAAATATTCCCTGATGAAATTACGGTGCTGTGTACCGGCGATTTGAATATCCTCAAAACGCTTTCACCCGACGATATAGAGGTAAAAGCTGCCTTTGCCGATGCCCAACAAGGGGCTATCCCCTTGCAGCTAAGCACTAAGCGCAAACGGGTAAAAGTGTCTTTCTACCAAGAAAATACCGTCGATTTTTTAATACGCAAGCAATGAAAGTGGTAGGACTCACAGGGGGTATAGGCAGCGGTAAGAGTACCGTAGCGGCTATGTTTGAAGAGTTGGGGGTGGCGGTATTTAACTCGGACGAACAGGCTAAAGCTATTATAGCTACCCAGCTGAAGCAACAGATAACAGCTGCCTTTGGCAAAGAGGCGTACGTAGGGGGCGTTTACAACCGCGCTTATATAGCCCAGCTTGTTTTTGCCGATGCCCATAAGCTATCCCTGCTAAACAGCATAGTACACCCTGCCCTTGCCCAGCATTTTAAGCAGTGGACACAACAGCAAAAAGGGGTGTATGTGCTGAAAGAGGCTGCCATACTGTTTGAAAGTGGTAGCTATACCGATTGTGATTTTATCATTACCGTTACTGCCCCCGAAGCCGTGCGCCTTGCCCGTGCTATGAAACGCGACGGCAGTACTGAGGCACAAATAAAAGCGCGCATCCGCCAACAATGGACGGATGCGCGCCGTATAGCATTATCACAAGCGGTGATTAACAATATCGATTTAACATCGACCCGAAAGCAAGTAGCCCTTTTGCACCAGCAGCTTATGCTTCGGTATGGCTCTTGTGAGTGAAGGGTACCCGCCAAGCTAATAGTATGGCAGGCACCATTAGTACCATAGCCAATACAAAGAAGCCTAAATATCCCAAATACTCACTTACCGCACCACTTGCCATACCCGATAGGGCTAAGGACAGCATAGCTAAGCTATTGCCAAAAGCACAGTGGGTCATCTGGTTTTTGCTGGGGGCTACCTGCTGCATAATGAACAGGGTAAGCCCTACCGCCCCAAAGCCGTAGCCAAAGTTTTCGCCTATTACCCCAAGGGCTATAGTGCCAAGATGGGTGGGCTGAAAATACGCCAATAACAAATACACTACAAACTGAACGTTATAGGCACATACAAGGGTGAAGAGTGATTTTTTGAGTCCGACCTTTGATACGTAATGCCCTGCTAAGATAGAACCTACAATAAAAGCTACTACCCCTGCCGTTCCGTAGATAAAACCTACTTGCTCATTGTTAAGTCCTAAGCCTCCTTTTATAGTTTCGCCTTTTAAGAATAAGGGGAATATCTTCATTACAAACCCTTCGGCAAAACGATATGAAAAGATAAAAATAAGGTAGTACAAGATGTGTTTTTTGTTGAAGAAATCGACGAAAATGCCGCCTAACTCTTTCATCTTCTCACGGAAATTACCGGTGCTTTGCTGCTTGATGTCGTTAGGCAGTACGTAAAAGTGGTAAATACCTACCAATCCAAAAATAGTAGCGCATAAGCCCATTACTATCTGCCACGAGGCTACTTGTGATAGTCCTTGTGAGCTTACTAACCAGCCCGCTAAGAATATGAGTCCGCCATTGGCTAACACTTTTGCCATATTGTAAAAAGCGCCCTGCCAGCCCGAATAGGCACTTTGGGTGGCAACATCTAACTGCTCCATATACATTCCGTCCAGCGCAATATCGTGGGTAGAACCGCTTAGGGCAATGATACCCATAAATACCAACACTAACGTAAAAAAGTTGGACAAGGGCAATGAGAAGACAATGCAGCCAAAGGCAACTGCCGAGAGCAACTCGGTAAAAACAATGTATTTCCGCTTGGTGCCGAAAAGCTCCATTACAATGCTAATGAGGGGTTTTAATGACCAAGGGAGGATAATCCACCCTGTCCAGAAAGTGTGTTGAGCTTTAGGAATGCCCAAATCTTCAAAAAAAACAGAGGCCACAAGGGTGAGCATAATCATAGGCAGCCCCATAGCGAAATAGGCTGTAGGTACCCAAGTAATAGGGTTTCTTTTCGTCATAATGGTTGTTATTAAAAGGTTATTTGTTTAAAAATCAGGCAAAAGTATAAAATAAATGATAATTAACAATGTATAATTGATAAATATTTAGTACTTTTGTGCGCTGAAATTAACTGTTAATAAAAGAGTTATGAGTACATCACATTTATCAACAAAGGCTTTACACGCTGGTTATGAGCCACTTGCACACCAAGGAGCGCAGGCAGTGCCTATCTATCAAACAAGTTCGTACGTATTTGAAAATGCCGACGATGCCGCCGAGCGTTTTAATTTATCACGGGCAGGCTATATTTATACACGCCTTAACAACCCTACTAACGAGGTGCTTGAACAGCGTTTGGCAGCTGTGGAAGGGGGCGTGGGGGCGGTAGTAACCTCATCGGGGGCAGCGGCTATTACCACTACTTTCCTTACCCTATTGCGCACCGGTGAGCATATAGTATCATCTAACAGCTTGTACGGAGGTACTTATAATCTTTTTGCAGTAACCTTGCCCCGCTTGGGCATCACTACTACCTTTGTAGACCCTACCGAGGTGGCTAACTTTGATAAAGCCGTACAGGAAAATACAAGGGCTATCTTCATCGAGTCGTTAGGAAATCCTAAGTTAGACGTGCTGGATATAGCTGCTATAGCCCAAGTAGCCCAAAAACACCGTATCCCCCTTATTGTAGATAATACCGTAGCAAGTCCTGCCTTGCTGAACCCCATAGCACACGGCGCTAATATTGTAGTGCATTCACTTACTAAATACATAGGCGGTAACGGTACTTCATTAGGCGGTGCTGTGATTGACGGGGGTAACTTTAACTGGAGCAGTGGTAAGTTTCCGGAATTTACCGAGCCTTCGGCAGGGTATCACGGTATGATATTACACCAAGCGTTTGGCAATATGGCTTTTGTGGCAAAGATGCGCACAGAAGGCTTGCGTGACTTGGGTACTGCTATGAGTCCGTACAACGCTTTCCAGATACTGCAAGGCTTAGAAACCCTTTCGGTACGTATGCAAAAGCACAGTGAAAATGCCCTTGCCTTAGCCCAATGGTTGGAACAACAGCCCGAAGTGGCTTGGGTGAACTATCCTGCCCTTGAAAGCAGTAAGTACAAGGCACTTGCCGATACCTATCTGCCGCACGGCAAAAGCGGTATGGTAACTTTTGGACTTAAAGGAGGCTATGAGGCAGCCAAACACACGGTGAACCACGTGAAAGTTTTTGCCCTATTGGCTAATATAGGCGATACCAAATCACTAATCATTCACCCTGCAAGCACTACCCACCAACAGCTAAGTGACGACGCCCAAAGGCTTACAGGCGTTACCCCTGACCTTATACGCCTTTCGGTAGGTATAGAACATATAGACGATTTGAAAAACGACCTTAAACAAGCGTTTTTAAATTAAGAAACTCGGAAACCTTGCCAAATAAGTAAGTATTATGGAAAAGAATTATAAAATGATAGCTAAAACCTTCTTCGGTTTTGAAGATGTTTTGGCTGAAGAATTGCAAAATTTAGGCGCTATGCGCGTAACCAAAGGAGTGCGCAGCGTACAGTTTGAGGGTGATAAAGGGTTTATGTACAAGGCGAACCTATGCCTTCGTACCGCCCTGAAAATACTAAAACCTATTCACTCGTTTTACGTGCGCAGTGAAGAGGATTATTACCGAAAACTCTATGATTTTGATTGGCAGCAATACCTCTCGGCAAAACAGACCTTTGCCATTACAGCTACCTTGCAAACGGAACTGTTTAACCATACCCAGTACGTAGCCTTGAAGGCTAAAGATGCCATAGTAGATGCTTTTAGGACGGCGACGGGTACTCGTCCTAATGTGGATGTGCAGCACCCTGATGTGGCATTCCACATTCATATTCAGCGCAATGAGGTAATAGTGTCCTTGGACAGTTCGGGTGAGTCCTTACACCAAAGGGGCTACCGCACCATTACCAATATAGCCCCTATTAACGAGGTGTTGGCGGCAGGCATACTGCTGATGAGCGGCTGGAAAGGACAATGTGACTTCCTTGACCCTATGTGCGGCAGTGGTACCTTCCTTATAGAGGCGGCGATGATAGCTTGTAATATCCCTGCGAATGTGCACCGCAAAGAGTTTGCTTTTGAACGCTGGAACGACTTCGATGCTAACCTCTTTAACGTTATATTCAGCAGCTGTATTAAGAAAATACGCGAGTTTAACTACCAAATTACAGGCTATGACAAAGCGCCTTCGGCAGTGTCCAAAGCCAAAGACAACATAAGGAATGCCGAGCTTTCGGACTATGTGAAAGTGTTCCAAAAAGATTTCTTTACTACCGAAAAAGCAGCTAAAGAACAACCCTTGCACATAGTGTTTAACCCGCCTTATAACGAACGCTTACAGGTGGATGTACCACAATTGTACAGCGCTATAGGCACTACCTTAAAACACCACTACCCTAATACGGAAGCGTGGTTCATCACCTCGAATTTAGAGGGCTTAAAATACGTGGGATTGCGCCCTACCCGCAAGATAAAACTGTACAATGGGAAACTGGAAAGCAAGCTGGTACAGTTCAAAATGTATGAAGGAAGTAAGAAAATTAGCAAATTAGGAAATTAGGAAATTAGGAAATTAGAGAATTAGCAGATAATGAAGATACGGATAACTAAGAAATTTGATTTTGAGGCAGGACACGCCTTATACGGCTATGATGGCAAATGCCGCCAACTACACGGACATAGCTATAAACTGCTTGTTACAGTAATAGGCGAACCTATTACTAACCCTACCCACGTAAAGCAGGGTATGGTAATGGATTTTGGCGACCTGAAACGCATAGTGAACGAGCAGATTATCGACCTCTTTGACCACGCTATGATGTTCAATAACCAAAGTCCGCACGCTGCCCTTGCCCACGAGCTGAAAGAAAAAGGGCATAACGTTATCAGTCTGCCCTATCAGCCTACCAGTGAAAACCTTGTAGCCGACTTTGCCCAACGTATCCAACTGCAATTACCCCCTGAGGTGAAACTCTTCTCGGTACGACTGCACGAAACCGAAAGTTCTTACGCCGAATGGTGTGCCGATGATAATGAAAGTTAAGATGCCTAAATATGTTCTGTATATCATTTCTTTCCTGTTAGTTGCTTGTAATTTCTCGGAAAAAAAAGCAACCTTATCTCCTTTTACCTTCCCCGAAAATACGCAGCTGATATATCACATTAATCACAAAAGCAATTTTTTAGGGGCTATAGCTAATAACAGCCTTTGGAAAGCTCATAATCCGTACACGCTGAAAGCACACGAACTAAAATTGCTGAACAGCCTGCCAGCCGAAGAAGATATATGGGTGGCAGTATCGGATAAAGGGCATTTTACGGCTATAAGTCTCCATAAGCCTGCCGATAGCCTTAGTATTTGGAAAAACGCTCAGCCGCAAATACTAAAACAAGCTCAGTTTGGCAAAGAATGGTACTATACCCTACAAAACAACTACCTCATTATAGGCGATAGCAATATAAACGGCTATGCACAGCCTCCCGAAACTAAAACGGCTAGGCAAGAGGATTTGGCAACCCTTGAAAAGCTTTGTAGCGGTGAGTGTAGTGCCAGTGTGTTCTTTAGTCAGCAGCAAGCTAACAAGTACTTTGGCTGGTTCTTTGGCACTGAGTTATTGCCTAACACGAACGATTGGGTGGCTTTTGACTTGTTTTTAGACGAGAATAGCGTACTCCTTAGCGGGGTGAGCCTGATGAAGGAGCCTGCCGATGTGATGCGCAATACACAGCCTGCCGAAAACAATCTGCTGGAAAATCTTCCCGCTACTGCCTTATCACTAAAAGTATACAGTTTTGACGATGCCGATAAGTTACTGCAAGCCGATAGCCTTGCTGGGCAGCACAGTTTTTTGAGTACTATTAACGGTATTGCCTTTGCCCGCCTGCAAGAGGGGGTGGTGGCTGTAGCGTCGGCTTATGATATAGATGAGGCACTGGAACAACTGCCGGTACTTTCGGAAAACTTTCAGTACAACTTTGCTATGTACGACCTTAACGCGCAGGTAAAAATGCCGTTTTTTCAGCTTTTTAACAAGCAGTTCAGTCCTCGTTACGCTGGGGTGTACCAAAAGCTATTGGTATTTGCTCCTACTAAAGAGTTGCTTGTATCGGCAGTGAACGATATGCAGCGGGGCAATGTGTTACAAGCCGATAAAGCTTACCAACTGCTGGCACAGAACAGCGCTTCCAACGTTAGCATTGCTCATATTGCTAACCTGTACCAGCAGCCTAACCTCACTACTCCTTCGGTAGCCGACCGCTACCGCTGGGCTCTTTTCCAGCAAACCCCCCAGAGTAACTATTATATTCTGAACTTTGTATGTGAGTATCAGCCCGATACTACTACCCCTGACCAAATGACGGAGCTTTTCCGCTTTACTACCGATCAGGCTATGATTACCCCTCCTTCGGTATTGCTAAACCACCGTACCAAACGCTTGGAAGTAGCCGTACAGGACGATACCAATGCGCTACACCTTATAGCTAATAACGGCGCATTGCTGTGGAAAAAGCCTCTCGACGGCAAAATACAAAGCCCTATTTACCAAGTTGATTTGTTTAAAAACGGCTTTCTGCAAATGGCTTTCTCTACCGAAAAATCGATATGGGTATTGGATAGGAATGGCAATGTGGTAGAGCCTTTCCCCCTAAAATACAAGAATGATATAACTCCGTTAGAGGTTTTTGATTACGACAGCAACCGCGAGTACCGCTTTGTAGTAGCCGAAGGTACTACCTTACACCTATTAGACAGGAAAGGGCAAGCTGTAAAAGGCTTTAAAGCGCGTATAAACAGCAAACCATTAGCCACCCCTAAGCACTTCCGCATAGCCGACCGTGATTTTTTGGTTTGCCCTACCAATGATGGCATTTTGCATATTATGTACCGCAATGGCGAACCACGTGTAAAGGTGAATAGCAAGTTTCAGTTCTCGGAAAACCCTGTGGTGCTGTGGAATAACCTTTTTACCTTTACTACCCTCGATGGGTATGCGGTGAGTATTGATGAAAAGGGTGGAATGAAGCGTGATAAGAAGAACTTAGTAGCTCCTTTTTACTGGGGAGGTAGTAAAAATGCTTTGTACGCCCTATCGGAAAATGTGCTTACCCTTGGAGCGCAACGTATTGAACTGTTGGAAGGCAAGTACAGTCGCCCCCAACTATGGCGTATACATAACAATAACTACGTGAGTGTGAACGATATGAACACTCAGAAAACTTATTTGTACAACGATAAAGGGGCGCTTATTAAGAATTTTCCTGTAGAAACCGTGTCGCCCATAGCGGTAGGCACCGATGCCGACGGGCGTATTTGGATAGCTACCCAAAAAAAGAATAATGAACTGATTGTATACGCTGTAAAAGAATTGACAGTTAGCAATTAAGATTCGGGAGAATAAACCGAAGCTCAGATATTTGATTTGGCAAGTACAGGTTTTGCTTCGACCTTATCAATAAACTAAATAGCCGATTAGCCAATGAATATGTTGTTCATTGGCTAATCTGCTATTTGCTAATTTGCTATTTTTTTCATACTTTTGCGCCCTAAATACTTTTGTAGTTTAAAATGACAATCAAACCCCTTATATATATTGTGCTGATGTTATGCCCGCTGGGGGTTTTGGCACAATTTGACGATTCTCCTTTTGATAAAGGCAATGATAATGATAAAAGAGAAGTTTCTTTTAAGTCATTGCGCCCTAAAAAAAAGAAAGATAGTATTACCTTTACAGCTAACGACTATAAAATGATTACTTATAAGCGGGATACTACCGCTATTGATACTACTATTTCAATGGCTAAGTACTATCGTAGCAATGAGTGGTTCAAAGATATGTTTGGCAAGATGCCTTTTGCTAATATGGGGCAGCCATACAATACTATGGCTTATGACTTTACCCAGCATACTTACCTTCCCGAAATGGGTGCAACCGCTAAGAAACAGCTGTACTTTACCCCTGAAGAGGTGATGTATTACTACCTGCCTACACCTATCAGCCAATTTACTTATAAAACGGGTATGGAACAAGGGCAGAGTTTAGATGTACTTTTTTCGGCTAACTTACAACCTAATCTGAATATATTCATTGCTTACAGAGGTTTGCGCTCATTGGGTAAGTACCAACGGGCTTTGGTGAGTAATGGTAATTTTAGGGCAGGATTTTCATACGTATCGCCCAATAAAAAATACACTTTGTTCGCCCACTTTGCCAATCACGATATTGATAGCAATGAAAATGGAGGGATTACGACACCTTCTCAGTTTGAATCGGGCGTTAGTGAGTTTAAGAACCGTGCTGCTATTGATGTACAGCTGCTTGATGCTGAAAACAGCCGTGAAAGCAAACGTTATTTTTTGCAACACGATTATGCTTTTTTGCGTAATCGTGATTCTGTTGCTTCGTACAAGCAAATACGCTTTAGGCATCTTTTTATGTATGAAACTGAGAAGTATTCGTTTTCAGAAGCAGCAAAAAATGACTTTTTAGGTAATGCTTACGTAAGTACTAATATATCGGACAAGGCACGCCTTCAAACAATGGTGAATAGGGTAGGAGCAGCGTTGGAGTTGCCTTACTTAGGTCGCACTTTTTTATTTGGGAATGCTTATTTCTACAATTATTATTTCCGCAATGCGTATTACGTGTCGGGCGTATTACAACGTCACCAAATTAAAAACACTGATTTCAGTATAGGAGGCGAATGGCATAAAAAAATAGGAGGTCTTACTATTACTGCCGAAGGTGAACAAACGCTTGTAGGTAATATTACGGGTACAAGGCTTAGCGGTAAGTTACAATACGCTTTTAGTGAGCGAAATCACCTTACAGCCGGAGCAACCTTGCGCTCACAGATGCCTAACTTTAATTATTTGCTGTATCAAAGTGATTATAAAGCTTTTAACTGGGATAACTACACTGATTTTGAGAAAGAAAATACTCAAACCCTCTATGCCGACTTGCAAACCCAATGGGGTAATGCTTACTTAGCACTGAGTAATCTGAATAACTATACCTATTTTCGTCAGCTAACTTTGGGACAAGCAATTCCTCAACAACACAGTGGTAATATACAGTATCTGCAATTAAAGCTGCAAAAAGAATTTACCTTTGGTAAGTGGGGCTTGGATAATACTTTGATGTATCAGCAAGTGATACAACAGGATGATGTGCTGAATGTACCAACTTTTATCACTCGTAATAGTTTTTATTTTAAGAGTCCTCTGTTCCAAAATGCAATGATATTGCAAACAGGAATTGGGGTAAACTACTTTACGAAATACTATGCGAATAGCTATAATCCTTTATTAGCAGAGTTTGCGGTGCAAAACAATGAAAAGATTGGCAACTTTCCTACCTTAGATTTCTTTCTGAATGCCAAAGTACGCACTATGCGTATCTTCTTTTCATTAGAACAGTGGCACGTGCCTCTTAGCAGTATTTCGTGGATGCCTTTTTCTAACCCTTATCACTATTATTCGGCACCTCGCCAGCCTTACCGTGATTTTATTGTTAGGCTAGGAATAAGTTGGAACCTATTCAATTAATATTTTACAATTAACATCTAACACCTATGGAAAACAAATCTATTTTTAACACACAAGTATTAGGACACCCGGCGGGGCTGTTTGTGCTTTTTTTTACTGAAATGTGGGAGCGTTTTTCGTTTTACGGAATGCGTGTACTGCTTATCAACTTTCTTACAATGACCCTTATAGGGTACAACCCTGGTTGGCAATGGAGTACCGAAAATGCGGGCGCTCTGTTCGGTACTTATGTGATGTTACTGTACTTAACACCTATTTTGGGAGGAATGATAGCCGATAAATACACAGGGTACCGTTGGGCTGTAATTATTGGTGCAGTGATAATCACTTTAGGACACGTGTCGATGGCTTTTGAAACTGAGTTTTCATTGTACTTAGGCTTGGCGTTGTTAGTAATAGGTACGGGCTTTTTTAAGCCTAATATGGTGTCGTTTGTGTCGGAAATGTACAAGGATTTGCCGAAGAAAAAAGATGCTGCTTATACTATCTTCTATATGGGTGTGAACTCTGGTTCTTTCTTTGGGATGATGCTCTGTGGTTACTTAGCTGAACGGATAGGATGGAGTTGGGGCTTTGGCTTAGCAGGAATCTTTATGCTATTGGGTACCATACAGTTTTGGTTTGCTAAATCATTGTTTGGCAATATAGGAGAAAGACCCACCAAACAAGTAGTGGAGAGTAAGCAAGAGGTAAAAACTATTACAGAAGAAGAAAAACCTAATCCGTTCACAGTAGTTGATAAGATTTTGGTAGCCCTCTCGGCAGTGATAGGAATAGGGTATGCACTCAATGACCCGCTTTCCAAGATATGGGGTATAGACCTTTTTGCGTGGGCATCAATACCTGTATTGAAAGGACAATACGTGGTTGTAATAGTAGGATTGCTAGCCTTCTTTTACTTAATAGGCAGCCGTATAGTACGTTATACACGGGTGGTACGTGATAGGATGATAACAGTAGCTATATTTGCTTTTTTTGTAATATTCTTCTGGTTGTCATTTGAGCAAGGAGCTTCTTCACTTATTATATTTGCTCGTGATAACGTAGCTCGTGAGTTACACGGTAATTGGGCAGTGATTTATAATGTGTTTAATGCTTTGCTTACAATTGTTCCTCTTTTGCTTATTGGGTATGTGCTGTTTCTTCTTGTTAAGAAAACGTACAAAAAAATATTTCCTGCCGTGGTAATGATGCTTACCTGTTTTGCTTTGGTATGGGGGATTGCTTTATGGATGCTGAATAGAGATTTTAAAACTACGGCTTATGAGGTTACATACCAAGCCTATAAAACAACTGATGAGCAAGGAAAGGTAGGATATCTGCCTGTTACTGAAGCTAATCAGGTACCTGAAGGAGCTGAGATAGTGTCTCAAACTACTATTATAGGGGTGGTAGATGAGCCTTTAAAGGAAGGTAGTGACATTAAATTGCTTAGCAAAAACAAACAGCATACCTCATTTGCTTATGTCGATGCTAAAAAAGAACAATGGGCAGTGGAACGAGGTAAAGAACTACAGACTGATAATGGCCTTATTCCAGCACAAGTGAAAGAAGTACGAGCTAACTGGGTAGAAGCTACAGTATCGTGGTTTTCAATACTTAATTCCTTCTTTATTATAGCCTTAGCTAGCTTATTTTCACGTTGGTGGGATAGTAAATACAATCCGCCAGCAGGGGCTAAGTATGGTATAGGTCTGTTAATGTTATCAGTAGGATTTGGTTTATTAGCTTTGGGCTCGGAAGGGGCTGCTAACGGAGTGAAAGTAAGTATGCTGTGGTTGGTTTTTGCTTATATGTTTAATACTATGGGAGAGTTGTGCTTATCACCTGTAGGATTATCGTATGTATCAAAGTTAGTGCCCGGTAGAATGATAGCTTTTATGTTTGGCGTGTGGTATTTGGCTGTAGCTATAGGTCACAAATTAGCAGCCGTAGTAGGTGGCCAGATAGAAAATATTACTAAGGAGTACAGTTTAACAACTTTCTTTTTGATATTTACGATAGTGCCAGGGATAGCTGGGGTACTTATTATCCTCATTAATCCGTTCCTAAAAAAGCTGATGCACGGAGTTAAATAGGATATTTTTTTAAGAAATGATACAGAAAAGTGTGTTTAAAAATTACTTTAACACACTTTTTTGTTTTATTATGTTTTTAACATTTTGTTTAGGATTTACGTATTAAAGTATTGTTTTTTGAATATAAAAATGAGAATAATAAGTAGTTAAATGCATTATTTTCAATAATAAAAAAGTGGTTTTTTATGAGAATAGTATATTTTTTTGCATATTTTTTATAAAAAATTTGGTAGTTAATATTTTTAACGTATCTTTGCACCGTCAAAAAGAGAAAGAAAGATAGTGACTTTTTCATAGACCACCTAACCATAAATTGTGGTAAAAAAACAAAATCAGTAAACAAAAAGTTTTTTTCATAATTTTTATTTTTAAGTTTTCTTTTTTATTATTAAATTCAGAGAGGTTGCTGAAGGGATTTTAGCAACCTCTTTTTTTATTAATAAAAAATGCTTGTTGAATGATAAAAATCTACTTTTATATCCTAAATAAAAGGATTGGAAGGGATAAAGTTCTTGTTTTTACGATAGCCTAATTAATTGATTATAAGGGATTAGTTGTAGCAATTGAAGATAGAAAGAAAATATTTTTTTCTTTTCTTGTTGGTTAATAAAAATAAAAATACTACTTTTGTAGCTTGAAAAGAGATTTTACTTAAAACCAATGACGACAGAAGTTAAAAAAGAAGGTAAATTTTCATACATCGAACAAGGTGAAGGTACTCCTATTATCGTATTACACGGTTTAATGGGGGGGCTTAGTAATTTTGAAGAGGTGATATCTTTTTTTTCGGATAGATACAAAGTGGTAGTTCCTGAACTGCCTTTGTTTACAATGCCCTTACTTACTACCTCAGTGAAAACACTGGCTAAGTACATACGGAAATTTGTAAAGTTCAAGAAATTTGAGAAGGTAATTCTTTTAGGGAACTCACTTGGGGGGCACGTAGGGCTACTTTATACCAAACTATACCCTAAAGATGTATTAGGCTTAGTACTTACAGGTAGCTCAGGACTGTATGAAAGTGCTATGAGTGATGGATACCCACGGCGTGGTGATTATGACTTTATTAAGAAAAAATGTGAAGAAGTGTTTTATGACCCTGCCGTAGCTACTAAAGAAATTGTAGATGAGGTGTTCGCTAATATTTCCGATCGTTCTAAGCTTATAAAAACTTTAGCTTTAGCCAAAAGTGCTATTCGCAATAATATGGCTAAAGACTTGCCTAAAATGCAAACTCCTACTTGTCTTATTTGGGGCAAAAACGACATTGTAACACCTCCTAAAGTGGCTGAAGAATTTAATGAACTACTACCCAATGCCGAACTTCATTGGATAGATAAATGTGGACATGCCCCTATGATGGAGCATCCTCAAGAGTTTAATCAAATACTCAATACTTGGTTAGAAACAAAAAAGATATAGATAGCAAAAGTGATTAAAAAAGCTGAATTTGTAATGAGTAACTCTCAGGTAAGTAAATGTCCTAAGGATAACTTACCTGAGTATGCTTTTATAGGGCGTTCTAATGTAGGAAAATCGTCCCTTATTAATATGCTTACTAATCAGAAAAATTTGGCTAAAACTTCAGCCCGACCAGGTAAAACACAACTTATTAATCACTTCAAGATTAATAATACTTGGTTTTTAGTAGATTTACCTGGTTATGGCTATGCACGCGTATCTAAAAGTACAAAAAAGGTATTTCAGCAGTTTATCACTCAGTATTTTGAACAACGTACGCAGTTAGTGTGCGCCTTTGTGTTGGTTGACATTAGGCACGAACCTCAAAAAATAGATCTTGAATTTATGCAGTGGTTAGGTGAACACTCTGTTCCTTTTGCTATAGTATTCACCAAAGCCGATAAGCTAAAACCTTTGGCTATAGAACGGAATATTAAAACCTATCAGGATATACTACTGCAATTATGGGAAGAATTTCCTCCTTATTTTATTACTTCAGCCGAACAATATATTGGCAAAGATGAGCTTGTAGCCTATATTGAGCAGATAAATATGACACTAAAAGCATAATCTTCAGAATAAATATCTCTATTTATTTGCTCATTAAGAAAAAACTTCCTACTTTTGCCCCATATAAATCACTTATAAGTAAAAAATACTGTAAGCACAGTGGTATTTTTCTGTTTTCTATAAAAATAAAAGAAAAAAATACTCTTTCAGCAGAAAAGACACTTATGAAAGGTGTGTTAGGTAGTATAAGTATGGCAGATATTTTAAATTTTCAGTTGCATGAGTTTGTTACCTCTTATGGGGTGCGTATTCCTACCCTTAAAGTATATTACCAAATATTTGGAAAGGCTGTAGGAACAGCTCCAGTAGTAGTAGTGAACCACGCTTTTACAGGGAACTCACAAGTAACAGGAGCGAATGGTTGGTGGAGTGAGGCTATAGGTGATGGAAAACTTATTGATACCCAACACTACACTGTAGTAGCTTTCAATATTCCAGGTAATGGTTTTGGTGCTACTGAAGCCGATATGATTGCTAACTATGAGCATTGGGCAGCTTCCGATGTAGCTCGCATTTTTAATGAAGGGCTCACTAATACATTAGGACTAAAAGAGGTCTTTGCTCTTGTAGGTTGCTCATTAGGTGGAGGAATAGCTTGGGAAATGGCTGCTCTTGCCCCTACTTTGTTTCAAGAATTAGTGATAGTAGCAGCCGATTGGAAAGCAACGGACTGGATTATAGGAAACTGCCTCTTGCAAGAGCAGATACTCAAAAACTCTACACATCCTTTACACGATGCGCGCCTGCACGCAATGTTATGTTACCGCACTCCTCAATCGTTGAAACTGAAGTTTGAACGGACTACTAATATTCCGTTGCAATTGTACAATGTGGAAAGCTGGCTTTTGCATCACGGAGAGAAGCTTAACAAACGCTTTTCATTGTCAGCCTACAAACTGATGAACCAATTGGTAAAAACAATTGATATCTCTAAAGAAAAAGGAAGTTTTTCAGAAGCGGTAGCTCCTATTACTGCGCATATTACTATTGTAAGCACCGATTCTGATTTGTATTTTGTGCCTCAAGAGAATCGAGATACAGTTACTGAACTCCGCGAAATGGGCAAACCTGTTGATTATTACGAAATCCACTCCGTACACGGTCACGATGCTTTTCTGATAGAGCACAAACAATTAGAACAGTATTTAAAGAACGTTTTCTCAGGTAAAAAATAATAGTTTGTTAATCAATAATTGATAGTTATTATAAAATGAAGATATTAAAATTTGGTGGAAAATCACTTGCCAATGACGGCATTGAAAAGGTGATTGATATTATCATTACTTCACATAAAGAACCTCTATCGGTAGTAGTCTCAGCGCGAGGTAACACTACCGATGAATTAGAAGCATTGCTCGAAAAGGCGAGTAAAGGCGAGGATTATACTGCCGACTTTCAACAGTTAAAAAACGAACAGCAGTATGACCCTCGTGTGTCGTTTGAGTCCGAATTTCAGTTACTCGAAAAACTTCTTGAAGGGGTATCTCTTTTAAAAGATTATAGTCCCAAAACCAAAGATTTGGTTTTGGCACAAGGTGAATTAATGTCAGCTAAGCTCGTTACAGAACTACTCAAGCGCAAGGGCTTGGAAAGTACCTTTGTTGATAGTCGTGAAATCTTCAAAACCGATGCCGTAGTAGGCAATGCCCAAATTATCAATTCGGTATCCGAAAAGCTTACTCGCGAACGCTTTGCAACTATTCCTTCCAATCACGTAGTCGTGGTTACGGGCTTTATCGCTTCCACCGAAAAGGGCGATACAACTACCTTGGGGCGTAATGGGAGCAACTATTCAGCAGCTCTTTTAGCTAACTACTTAAATGCTTCCGAACTACAAAACTACACACACGTCGATGGTATCTTCACCGCTAATCCTGAATTAGTGCCCGAAGCTAAAATTATACGTCATCTTTCCTATGAAGAAGCCAATGAGTTGGCTAACTTCGGGGCTTCTATACTCCACGCTAAGACTATTATTCCATTGATTGAAAAGGGTATTCCGTTGCGTATTAAGAACACTTTTAATAGTGAAGATGAAGGAACGCTCATTCACCAAGAAAGTGTGCAAGAGGGAATTAAGTCAATTTCAGTAATTAAAGACAATGCCCTTATCGTGATGGAAGGTCGCGGACTCTTGGGTAAAGTAGGGGTAGATGCTCGCATTTTTAAAGCTCTTGCACAGAAGGGAATCAGTGTGAGTATTATCTCGCAAGGTTCTTCGGAGCGCGGGGTAGGCTTGGTGGTAGCTTCCAAAGATGCTAAAATAGCCAAAGCTGCTATAGACGAGGAATTCTCACACGACTTCTACACCAATGATGTCAGCAATGTGAGCATTGTTGAAGATGTAGCAGTCATTTCTATTGTAGGACAACCGCTTGCTACTTTTCACCACCCTTATAATGCGCTGATTCGCAACCAAATTGTACCTTTGTTGCTCAATAATGCAGTCACAGGTCGAAACGTAAGTTTAGTGCTCAAAACTGAAAAACTTCACAAAGCACTGAATGTAATTCACGGTGAAATCTTTGGTGTATCGCGTCGTATTAACTTAGTAATCTTTGGTAAAGGCACTGTAGGGGCTACCCTTATCGACCAAGTTATCGCAGCTCACGATAATATACTTCACCGCAAGAACATCAGTTTGCGCATCGTTGCCATTGCTAATTCAAAGCAATTACTTACCAATGACAGAGGAATTGGCAACAATTGGCGCACAGCCTTCGATAAAGAAGCCGTTCCTTATAGCTTCGATACCTTGCAAGCCTTTATAGATGAACATCACTTAGAGAACCTCATCGCCGTAGATGTAACGGCAAGCAAGACTTTTGTAGATAATTATATCTCGCTTATCAAGAGCGGTTACGACTTGGTTTCGGCTAATAAGATAGCGAATACTATTTCGTTTGATTTCTACCAAGAGTTGCGCAAAACCCTCAAACAACACCAAAAAACCTATCTTTATGAAACCAATGTAGGTGCTGGCTTACCACTGATAGATACCATTCGTCTGTTGCACCATTCGGGTGAGAACATCACTCGTATCAAGGGGATTTTCTCAGGAACGCTTAGCTATCTGTTCAATACCTTTTCAGCAGAAAATAAGCCGTTTAGCGAGGTGCTCCAACACGCTATTAACAGCGGTTATACCGAACCCGATCCTCGTGAAGACCTCTGTGGTAATGATGTCGGGCGCAAACTACTCATCTTAGCCCGCGAACTCGACTTGGGCAATGAGTTCACCGATGTAAAGATACAAAACCTTATCCCCGAACATTTAAGAGAAGGCTCTGTCGAGGACTTTTTACAACGCTTGGACGAGTTCAACGCACCTTATCAGCAAATCAAAGAAGCTCAAGAACCCGACCACGTATTGCGTTACGTAGGCGACCTCCACGGCGACTTAGCCTCTACTGAAACAGTGCAGTTAGATGTGTCATTAGTCTCTGTTCCTCGTAATAGTGCCCTTGGTCAGGTAAAAGGAGCTGACTCTATCTTTGAAATTTACACCGAATCTTATGGTGATAACCCTATTGTCATACAAGGTGCAGGAGCAGGAGCATCCGTAACAGCACGCGGGGTATTTGGCGATATTTTAAGATTAGCAGAAAAGAGTCGAGTGTAATTCACTAATAGCTAATGGTAGAAAAAGAAGAAAATCCTTTGTTAAAAATGCCATTACAGGAGTTGTGGCAATTATTTCCTATCAATCTTACTCAGCATAATCCGTTGTGGAAAGAATGGTACGAGGAAGAACGCAATTTTCTTTTAAAACAATTACCCTCTGATGAAGTGGTACGACTAAGCCATATAGGTAGTACCGCTGTGCAACAGATACAAGCTAAACCTATTGTCGATATGCTTTTAGAAGTCAAGAAAGGTAGTTCTTTTCACAATCTAAAAGAGCTTATACTACAATTAGGATATCTTTGTATGAATGAAACAACTAATAGGATTTCTTTTAATAAAGGCTATACTATTAATGGGTTTGCAGAGCGTGTATTTCATCTGCACTTGCGTTATGAAGGTGATAATGACGAATTGTATTTTCGCGATGAGCTGCAAGCACATCCATCGGTAGCTAAAGCCTATGAAACGCTTAAGTTGTCCCTTTGGAAGCCTTTCCAATACGATCGAGATGCCTATACCGCTAACAAAACAGACTTTGTAAAACAATATACACTTATAGCAAAAGAAGAATTTAAAGATAAATATGAAAATAACAGACCATATTAAAAAAGCCAAAGGGAAGACACTCTTCTCTTTTGAAGTAGTACCTCCTAAAAAAGGAAATAATATTGAAGAACTCTACCAAAACATAGACCCCTTAATGGAGTTCAATCCTCCGTTTATTGATGTAACTACCTCTCGTGAGGAGTATTATTACATCGAGCATCCCAACGGACTGTTGGAAAAGAAAGTTACCCGTATGCGACCTGGTACAGTAGGTATTTGTGCTGCTATTCAGCATAAATACAAGGTCGATACGGTACCCCACGTGCTTTGTGGTGGTTTTTCAAAAGAAGAAACCGAGTACTTATTGGTAGATTGCCTCTACTTGGGTATCGACAACGTAATGGCATTGCGTGGTGATGCTATGAAAGAACAACGCTACTTCCAGCCTACTGAGGGCGGACATACCTATGCTACCGAACTCGTTACTCAAATCAGCAATTTGAACAAAGGTGTCTATCTCAATGGTATCGCTGCCGACCATAAGGCTAACTTCTGTATAGGGGTTGCTGGCTACCCCGAAAAACACATTGAAGCCCCCTCGCTTACTTCCGATTTGGCACGCCTCAAAGAAAAAGTAGATGCTGGTGCCGACTATGTAGTAACGCAGATGTTTTTCGATAATCAGAAGTATTTTGAGTTTGTAAACAAAGCGCGTGAAGCCGGCATCAATATCCCTATCATACCTGGTATTAAGCCTATTGCTATAAAAAAACATCTCAATTTGCTTTCACAAGCCTTCAAAATAGATTTCCCCGAAGAACTCATCAAAGCAGTAGAATCCTGCAAGAACAACGCCGATGTAAAACAAGTGGGCATAGAGTGGGCAATACAACAGAGCAAAGAGCTCAAAGCCGCAGGAGCACCCGTATTGCATTACTATTCTATGGGGAAATCAGATAATATAGTAAAAGTAATTTCCGAAGTGTTTTAGCCAATTTACTAATCCCAATATGTCAAAGAACGTGCTTAGGAGTCCTAAAACTTTTACGCTGCAAAGTTCTAACAATCTGCTTATCTACACAAAAACTTGTGCCGCAATGAAACATATTTGTAAAATAGTAAAGCTGTAAAACACTCAGTATCAAACACAAAAAAAGAGCCCTTCCCAGAGCTCTTTTTTTTATTTTGTGACCGCAAGGGGATTCGAACCTCTATCTTCAGAACCGGAATCTGATATTCTATCCAGTTGAACTATGCAGCCCAATAAACTATAAAATTTCCTATAATAACAATTTTTTTACTGTTTCCGAAATGAGTTTGCCATCAGCTTTACCTGCCAATTGTTTCGTAGCCACACCCATTACCTTTCCCATATCTTTAGCAGTAGTAGCTCCTACTTGGGCTATAATGCTCTTTAGGGCAGCTTCCACTTCCGCTTCCGATAGTTGTGCTGGTAAAAACTTCTCAATCACAGCCATTTGTGCCAATTCAGGCGCTGCTAAGTCATTCCTGCCTTGCTGAGTGTATAATGCAGCACTATCTTTGCGCTGTTTTACTAATTTCTGAAGCAATTTTAACTCGTCAGCCTCAGTGAGTTCCTCAGCTGCTCCCGCTTCAGTTTTGGCTAATAATATAGCCGATTTAATAGCTCTTAACGACTCTAATGCAATGGTATCTTTTGCCTTCATCGCTTCTTTCAGAGCCTCCATTACCTTAGTTTGTAAACTCATAATTCTTGGTTTTTACAATGCAAAATTACAACAATATTTTGAATTAGCAATTTTTTAATCTCTTTTTTTATCTCCACCGTAAGCTCTCCATTAGCTTCCGAACATCCTTTTCAAGGTAACTACTTGCCGGTTGTATCGAGTCGTAATTAGGAACAGCCCTAAAATACACCGACCCCGATACAAAATGCCGCACACTATCCGTAGCGTAGAACTGTGATTGCGATGCCGCATCGCCATACACTTGGTAAAACATACCATACACACGTGTAGTATCATTAGCAAATACTGTCGAAGCTATGTTATCAGCCTTAATAGTATGCTCATAAGTGAATTTTTGGGCATCTTTCAGTAATTTTGTAATATTCCCCTCCACTTTTTTGTAAGTAAGGTATATCGTTGCCCGCATTGCCGGATATTCAATGTCAATATCACACTTATCAGGTAACTGCTTTAAGTGCGATAGGTTATTCACCTCAAAAGTAAACGGACAGTTAGCTTCACTGCTAATTTGCTCATACACCGCAGGCGCATACTCCAAACGCAAACCACCCTTAGGTTTAGGCAAAACCTCCTCACCACAACCCACTATCCAAAAGCCTATTACAGCAAAAAAAATGTAAAAATGTATTCTCATTCCTAAAAATCCTATGAGTTTTCCTCTCTAAATTCGCTAATTTATTTCATAGCAAAAAACCTTAGCAACCAATGCCAAGGTCTTTTCCTGTGTATAAGTTCAAAAGATGTATGAAAGAAAAATTATTCCGTTTTTTCTGAAGTTTCCTTTTTCTTGCAGCAAGATTTACTGTCTTTGTTGCACTCTTTCTTGTCTTTGTTGCACTCTTTCTTGTCTTTGCAGCATTCTTTTTTATCCTTGCAGCATTCTTTTTTATCCTTGCAGCATTCTTTTTTATCACCGTCTTTATCACAGTGTTTTTTCACTTTTACGCCTCCGTTACCATCTTGGTCTACCGAAACGCACTTAGTCACGCCAGCCACACCTGTAGTAGCCGCACTTACGTTACTGCTGAAAGCAAATAGCACTAATGCTACAGCCATCATTTTCAAAGCATTCTTCATATATATTTATTTTTTTAGTTATTATTCAAAATTATCAGCCACCTCAAAATTACTTAACTATTGCACAAGCTATTGAAGCCACACTCACCTTCACACCCTCCACCGAAGTTAATTCTTGGTAACAGCGTTCAATGGTCGAGCCCGTTGTAATCACATCATCTACCAATAGCACGTGCTTACCAACTAAAGCTTTCGGGTTTGCCACTGTAAAAATATGGGTAGCCTCATTATATCGTTTCCACATAAACTTACGCGTTTGGGTACTATTTGCAGTCGTTTTTATAAACGAAGAATCATCAAAAGCAACCCCCATACTATAAGCAATAGACTTTCCCAATAAAGTAACCTGATTATAACCCCGTTTGCGCAATTTGTCAGGGTGAAGCGGAACAGGAATTACCACATCCACCTCCGCAAAACGAGCCGACTCCACAAGGCGTTTACCTATCCACAAACCCAGCCATTCGCCTATTTGTTCCCAACCCTCGTACTTTAATTTGTGTATCAAAAGCTGTGCCAATTTATCTTTTTCAAAAAAGAATAATGAAGTAGCAGCCTCAGTCCTACATCTATGCGATAGTGCTTGCTCTAATGAATTGTTAGCTATACGTTCAAATCCTGTTTCGCAAAGCAGCTCTCGGCAGCCCACACACAGCACCTCCTCTTCTTCCAGCAGCATCTTCCCACAGCCCAAACAATATCTCACCGATAATATCGAAGTTAAGTCCTTTAGAATCATTTAATTAGTCGCACCCTCCCTTAGTTTGGCACATTCACAATAAGTACATCTTTCTGTTTTATTTTTAGGTAAAGGCGGAAAGAACAAAAAATATCGCATAACAGAAAGTTAATAATGACATTTAGCACATTCCAAGCCACCCAAGTGTTCCACAGTAAGAGAATCCAATTGCATATCCTTAGCCAGTCGTTTGTGAACCTCTTCGTAATCAGCGTAATAAGGGTTGTTAGTATCCACTCCACTCGTACGATGGCATTCCACACACCAGCCCATTGTCAGCGGAGCCTCCTGTCGTACCACCTCCATTTTCTCCACCTCGCCGTGGCAAGATTGGCAATTCAATCCAGCCACCTTCACGTGTTGAGCGTGGTTAAAATAAGTAAAGTCAGGTAATTTGTGAATTCGGATCCACTGCACCCCCTGTCCTTTACCCGTGTATTTAAACTGCTGTTCGTCCCAGCCCACAGCAGCGTATAGTTTTTTAATTTCAGCAGAATAAAATTCTTTACTATACTCAGGGTCTTCCTCACCCTCGTATTCCGAAATCGTATTATGGCAACCCATACACACATTCAGTGAAGGCACACCCGCCACAGCCGAGTTTCTTGCAGCCGAATGGCAGAATTTACAATCTATTTTGTTATCACCCGCGTGTATTTTGTGTGAAAAATGAATAGGTTGCACAGGCTCATAGCCCTCATCTACCCCTATTTGCATCAAATAAGAGTACAGTGCATACATAGCGGCTACAAAGCCCAAAGTAATGATTATAATAACAGTAATTTTCTTCAAAAGAGCTTATTTTTCTGCAAATGTACAAAACAATTATCAATTAGCCAAGAACAATAAATAATTAGCAGGTCTAAACGCACGAAATTGCAAAGGCACATTGCACCACCTTTAAAAATGATAAAAAATCATCTTTTCCCCTTTTTTATTGCAGATAATTTAAAGATTACCAACCCCAACTCCCTTTTGCGGATAAAAGCACAACCCTTTAACAATCAGCTTATTACCTCGCTAACACTACCAAAACCCTTTCGAAGCTACCTCGAAGCCATCTCGAAGGCAGGGCGAAAGCAGAGCGAAGGGTGAGCGAAGGATAAGCGTTACATCACTGAATATCAATCCTTTCACAACCAACCCCTCACTTTGCATTATTCGCAACAAAATTCCCCAAACACCCCATTTTTCCTAATAGCCCCCTCATTTTCTCATTTCCTCATTTTCTCATTTTCTCATTTTCTCATTTTCTCATTTGCTAATTTTCTCATTTTCTAATTTTCTCATTTGCTAATTTTCTCATTTGCTAATTTTCTCATTTGCTAATTTTCTCATTTTCTAATTTTCTCATTTGCTAATTTTCTCATTTGCTAATTTTCTCATTTGCTAATTTCCTCATTTGCTAATTTCCTCATTTGCTAATTTCCTCATTCCCCCCTGCCCTTTAAAAAAAAAGAGGCTGTCCAAAAACATTGTCTTTGAGTTATATTACACAGGCGAACAATAAATTCACCCATCAAAAACAAAGTCTTTCAGACAGCCTCCTTTATAGCAAGGAACTGTAAAATAATTAGTAAGTCACTAATTAAAATTTGTAACCCACACCTATTTGGATAACACGGTTTTTATTACCTTTATTGGTACCTTTAGCAGTTATTTCAGTAAAGCCGTGAGTATAGGTAGCTTCAGCAAATATGCCACTATCAAAAAATTCGTACTCCAAGCCAACAGCAGCACCAAAGTCAAATGTTTTATCCAAATCAAAAGTAGTACTTTTGCTACCAACAGTAGCCTTAGCATTTGAAGCAAAACCTAAGTTAATACCTACTTTAGGACGGAACCCTGAAATGTCATATTTTATCCAAATAGGCACATTTAGCTGGTTTATAGTTGTAGAAGTATCCTTAACATCTACTTTTGCACTAATACCCCCAATAGTTGTCTCAATAGATTTTGTAGTAGCTCCTAGTGAAGAATAAGCTATCCCTACTTCACCCCATAGTTGCTCGTTAAAACCATATTCTATAAAAGCACCAAAGTAGAACCCCGGTTTAAAACCGTAGTTAGTTTTAGTAATTACTCCACCTACGTTTATTGAGGATTCCGAAATAGTAGCAAGGTTCAAACCACCTCTTGCACCCACTTTAAATTCCTGAGCGTTAGCTACGCCCATCATTGCTATTGCAATAGCAAAAGTTGTAATAATTTTCTTCATTTTTTAGTGTAAATTAAAACTTTTTTATTATATCCCCTACTCGTAAGCTTTTCGGGTTCCGCTATTTTCGCGACAAAGATAAACATAATTTACTAAAAGTCAATCTTTTTGCAAAAAAAAACTTTGCCAAAGACCTTTTATAGTCTTTGGCAAAGTTATATTATTCACAGCCTTCAGCCCAATTAATTGTCAATTGAACTACGCTTTTCCAGTCATTCCAAATAGCGGAATAGCTTGCCTACTGTTGTTATCAACAATAGTCCCGTAAGCATTCTCAAACTTCTGAATATTATCAGCAAGAGCGTTTAGCAAGCGTTTAGCATGGTCAGGAGTTAGTATTATACGGCTACGTACTTTTCCCTTAGGCATACCAGGCATCACACTTACAAAATCAACTACAAACTCTGTAGCCGAATGATTGATAACAGCTAAGTTAGAGTAAATACCCTCAGCTATTTTATCCTCTAATTCAAGGCTGAGTCCTTCGCTTTCACGTTCTTCGTGTATTTCTTGTAAATCTTCCATCGCTTATCGTGATTTTTTCTTTTCAACAACTGGTGTTTCTATATCAGCTTTAGAGCCTACTATGAGTTTTTCGTAACGTTTAAGTCCAGTACCTGCAGGGATACGGTGTCCTACAATAACGTTTTCTTTCAAGCCGTCAAGGAAATCTACTTTACCATTTACAGCTGCTTCGTTCAGCACTTTAGTAGTTTCTTGGAACGATGCTGCCGATATAAACGATTTTGTTTGTAACGATGCTCTTGTAATACCTTGTAGTACAGGCATCGCAGTAGCAGGGATAATATCACGAGCTATTACTAAGTTCTTATCAGCGCGTTTTAGTAATGAGTTTTCATCGCGTAGTTCGCGTAAGCTCACTATTTGTCCAGCTTTTAAGTTTTCCGAGTCTCCTGCATCTTCCACTACTTTCTTGCCAAATAAGCGGTCGTTTTCTTCAATAAAGTCGTCTTTATGTACCAACTGACCTTCCAAGTAAAGGGTATCTCCTGGGTCTTGAATTTCAACCTTGCGCATCATTTGGCGTACTATCACCTCAAAGTGCTTATCATTAATTTTCACCCCTTGTAGGCGGTATACCTCCTGTACCTCGTTTACTAAGTACTGTTGTACTGCCGAAGGTCCTTTAATACGCAAAATATCTTCAGGAGTTACCGAACCGTCTGACAGAGGTTTACCAGCACGCACATAGTCGTTTTCTTGTACTAATATTTGGCTTGATAGTTTCACCAAATACTTGCGTTCTTCACCCAAGCGTGAGGTTACAATTACCTCTTTATTACCACGTTTAATCTTACCAAATGATACAACCCCATCAATTTCCGATACAATAGCAGGGTTCGATGGGTTACGAGCCTCAAACAATTCAGTTACACGAGGCAAACCACCAGTAATATCCCCAGCCTTAGCCGAGCTACGTGGTATTTTTACCAATACTTTACCTTCGGTAATGGTATCACCATTATCCACCATAATGTGGGCACCCACAGGTAAGTTGTAAGAACGAAGTATTTCGCCATTATTGTCTAAGATAAGCAAAGTAGGTATCAGTTTCTTGTTACGTGACTCTACAATTACTTTTTCTTGGAATCCTGTTTGCTCGTCTATTTCTACTTGGTAAGTAATACCTTGTTCAATATCTTCATAAGTAATTTTACCAGAAAACTCCGAGATGATTACCGCGTTGTAAGGATCCCATTGGAATAAAAGAGTTCCTTTCTTCACTTCCTCTTTATCTTTAACAAAGATATGAGCACCATAAGGAATATCGTGTGTTTGCAGCACCATACGGGTAGTAGGGTCAAGTACTTTTAGTTCCGATGAGCGGATTACTACATCTACAGCATTACCTTCATTATCTTTGCTACTTACCACACGTAGGTCGTCCATTTCAAGGATACCATCAAAGCGAGCTTCTGTTTTATTCTCTTCCGATACGTTACCCGCAACCCCTCCTGCGTGGAAGGTACGCAAAGTAAGCTGTGTACCAGGCTCACCGATAGATTGGGCAGCTACTACCCCTACCGCTTCACCAAGTTGAACCATACGACCAGTCGATAGGTTACGCCCGTAACATTTAGCACAAATACCATGTTTAGCCTCACAAGTAAGTGCCGAGCGTACTTCCACCATATCAATAGGTGCAGCTTCTATTTTATCTACTATTTTTTCAGTAATTTCTTCACCAGCAGCTACTAATAGCTCTTCGTTAAGAGGGTTGTATACATCGTGTAGAGATACACGCCCTAAGATGCGTTCGCCAAGGCTTTCCACCACCTCTTCATTTTTCTTAAGAGCACGCACTTCTACTCCGCGTAAGGTACCACAATCTTCGGTATTGATAATTACGTCCTGTGATACATCTACCAAACGACGAGTAAGATACCCCGCGTCGGCAGTTTTCAAAGCCGTATCCGCCAAACCTTTACGAGCACCGTGGGTAGAAATGAAGTATTCCAAGATTGATAGTCCTTCCTTAAAGTTTGAAAGGATAGGGTTCTCAATAATTTCACCCCCACCAGCGTTTGATTTTTTAGGTTTAGCCATCAAACCACGCATACCGGTAAGCTGACGTATCTGTTCTTTTGAACCCCGCGCTCCTGAATCCAACATCATATACACCGAGTTAAATCCTTGTTGGTCGGTACTAATGCGTTTCATTGCCAATTCAGTAAGCTGTGCATTGGTCGATGTCCATACATCAATTACTTGGTTGTAACGCTCGTTGTTGGTAATCAGACCCATATTATAGTTCATCATAATACCATCTACCAAGCCGTTAGCTTCCGCAATCATATCAGTTTTTTCTTGCGGAATGATAATATCGCCTAAGCTGAATGACAAACCTCCTTTGAAGGCAAAACGGTACCCCATATTCTTGATTTTATCCAAGAAATCACCAGTTACAGGTATGCTGGTAGCTTTCAAAATTCTACCGATGATATCGCGCAATGATTTTTTGGTAAGCACCTCGTTCACATAACCTACTTCTAAAGGTACCAACTCGTTAAAGAGGACACGTCCTGTAGTAGTTTCTACCACGTGGTAATACACCTCACCATTCTCATCTACATCGCGTACACGTACTTTAATAAAGGCATTCAAGCTTAACTTACCTTCGTTGTAAGCAATGTTCACCTCTTCGGGTGAATAGAAAGTAAGCCCTTCTCCTTTAATAGGATATTCAGGGGTCGATTTACGTCCTTTGGTAATATAGTAAAGCCCCAAAACCATATCTTGTGAAGGTACAGTAATAGGCGAACCATTAGCAGGGTTAAGGATATTGTGCGATGCCAACATCAAGAGCTGTGCCTCTAATATGGCTTCAGGTCCCAAAGGCAAGTGTACTGCCATCTGGTCACCGTCAAAGTCAGCGTTGAACGCTGTACATACTAAGGGGTGCAATTGGATAGCCTTACCCTCGATGAGTTTAGGCTGGAATGCCTGAATCCCCAATCGGTGCAAGGTGGGGGCACGGTTCAGTAGTACAGGGTGACCTTTAATCACATTTTCTAAAATATCCCATACTACAGGCTCTTTTTTGTCAATAATTTTCTTAGCCGATTTTACAGTTTTTACTATACCGCGTTCAATAAGTTTGCGAATAATAAACGGCTTATATAGCTCGGCAGCCATATTTTTAGGCAAACCGCATTCGTACATTTTCAATTCAGGACCTACCACAATTACGGAACGGGCAGAGTAATCCACACGTTTACCAAGCAAGTTCTGACGGAAACGGCCTTGTTTACCTTTCAATGAATCTGAAAGTGATTTAAGAGGGCGGTTTGATTCTGTTTTTACAGCCGATGATTTACGAGTGTTATCAAATAGTGAGTCCACCGACTCCTGTAACATACGCTTCTCATTGCGCAAAATCACATCTGGAGCTTTGATTTCCATCAAGCGTTTCAAACGGTTGTTGCGGATAATCACACGGCGGTAAAGGTCATTAAGGTCAGAAGTAGCAAAACGACCACCGTCCAAAGGTACTAACGGACGTAATTCTGGTGGAATTACAGGAATGACTTTCATAATCATCCATTCAGGTTTATTCTCGCGGTTTTTTTGTGACTCGCGGAAGGCTTCCACCACTTGTAATCGTTTGAGGGCTTCAGTTTTGCGCTGTTTAGAACTTTCGTTATTAGCTTTATGTCTTAGTTCGTATGATAAGGCATCAAGGTCTAAGCGTTCCAAGAGTTCAAGTAAGCACTCAGCACCCATTTTAGCCACGAACTTATTAGGGTCAGAATCTTCTAAGTATTGGTTATCAGCAGGCAGAGATTCCATAATGGCAAGGTATTCTTCTTCAGCAAGGAAGTCTAAATACTGTAAATCTTCACCTTCAGGACCTTTGGCTATACCAGGCTGTATAACCACATAGCGTTCGTAGTAAATGATCATATCAAGCTTTTTAGAGGGAAGACCCAATAAATAGCCGATTTTGTTTGGCAACGAACGGAAATACCAAATATGGGCAATAGGCACCACCAGGTTGATATGTCCAACCCTTTCGCGGCGTACTTTTTTCTCGGTAACCTCCACCCCGCAGCGGTCGCACACTATCCCTTTATAGCGGATGCGTTTGTACTTACCGCAGGCACATTCATAGTCCTTTACGGGTCCGAAAATACGCTCACAGAATAGCCCGTCGCGTTCAGGCTTGTGAGTACGATAGTTGATAGTTTCGGGCTTAGTAACCTCTCCGCGTGAAACTGCTAAAATTGATTCAGGCGAAGCTAAACCTATTGAAATCTTATCAAATTTTGGAACAGCTGTATTTTTTTCTTTTGCCATATTGTTATGGTGAGTATAAATAAGTTTATTCAGGCGGTATTAAGAGCCCTCTCCTAATAACGCCCAATTACAAAATATCGTGCAAAAGTACAACTATTTTTTTAATAAACAACAATTTTTTTAGAAGAATTTTTTGTTAAAGTTTTTATTATGCTGATTATCAGTTTAAAATATGAAGTCTATCTTTCTCTTGCTGTCCTTTTTAAAACCTCCTAATATTCTCTTTTTTAGATTTGTAAAACACCGCAAAGGTATAAAATAACTGCTAATAAACAACAAAAAACTGCTGAACTTTTGCTCAGCAGTTTTGTAAGTAGCGATTAGAGGTTATTAGTCTACAAAACGATTGTAAGCATTAATAAGACTTTCGTAATCTCTATCGGCAGCATTGTAATCATTCTCACTAAACTTTTTATTTTCCTTAGCATTACGCACTAATTTGCGAATAGAACCTAAGTAATCTTCACAAGATTTGTTTAGTGATTCATACTCATCTTTCACATTCTCATCTTTTACTTCTAACTTCTGGTTAGTAGCCAGCTGGTCTTCAATAGCCTTGTAAGCGGCGTCCAATTTAGCCTCGTCCACTTTACCAGCTTCCGATTCTGCTATTACCTCATCTAAAAAATCACCCGAAAGGGCTAAGAGTTTCTTAGATGAAAGAATATTTTCTTTCAGAGGGTGGTCTTCCAAAATAACCGATTCTGCTTTCTCTACCAACTCATTCATTTGTCCAAACAAACTGCTACGAGTCTTTTGATAAGCCTCTACCTCAGCAAGTAGTTGTTCTTTTATTTCAGAAAACTTCTTACCCTTATCGTCCTTAAAATCTTCAGCTTGAAGGTGAGCTTTTATGGTTTCCAATAATTCTTTTATTTTCATAGCGTGTTCTTTAAAGCTATTGAAGTCCTTTTGGATACTCTCTTTTTTATCACCAAAAGCATCTGAAGGCACAGCTTCGGCATTTTTACCAGCGTCGAAGAAAGTTATGATAAGAGTAGGCTGGATAGCAAAATCGTTTCTGAGTTTTTTCTGAATAAACTCCTCAGCTTCCTTAGCGTAACGTTCCGAACGTTCTACAAAACTACTATTATAACGGCGCGACAAGTCCATAGCCTTATTATAGAAACCGATAATTTCGTTGGCTTTCTCTTTTCCCCCTACTTCGGCTTCTGCAGCACTTTTAGTGCCTGAATTGTTACAGCTGGTAAGAAAGGCTCCTACCATTACTAAAGCAAAAAATACTTTTTTCATACTTCTTTTTATTTATTTGTTATTTAATGTCCGACAAAAGTAATAAATAATTGTGAACTATCATTTAAGAATTAACATTTTTAACATTACCGCCAATTCTGGCTATTACTACAAGGGGAACAAATTTTTTCGTCATTACCTCTCCTATTTGCTAATTTAGTGCGTTTTACTTATAACTTTATTTTGTTAAAAGAAAATACTTTTCAAGCACTAATAAGCTGCATAGCTCTTCGGCATCTTGTTTCCAAAACTGAGCTACGTATTGGTGGGCGTTTTCAATGATTTTTAAACACTCCTCAGGGTGAGCTATGTAGTACTGTAATTGGCTTTCAAGGTTGCTGTAGTCAGGAAAAATTTCAATGTAGTGTACACCGCCTTGTAGAGTGCCTTCCATAAACCAAGTTTCTATTGTAGGCTTAGGCATTACAGCTACCGAGTTAGAGCTCATTATCCATTTCAAATTCGAAGCTACATCATTACCCTGTAAGCTCAGAATGAATTTGTAGTCTAAATGTGTTTTTAAGCTCGTTTTTTCGGTAAGCCATTCGGGCTTGCTAAGTCCGTTTTTATCTACACTGCCCAAATTACACAAAGGGTGACCAAAGTACTTATTGTAAAAATCAAAACGATGAGGTTGGTAAATACCTCCACGCCCTATCAGCAAGTCTTTCTTCTCGGTAAAAGGTTTGTCGTTCACAATTCGGATAAAATGGCGAGGCTTATCTAACTTCAGCAGTACCGAGTTCTGGTTGTCATCACTTATAGGTCTGCTTTTAACTACCGAAGGTGTTGAAGGTATATGAATAACATCACCAAAAACAAAGTCTATAGGCTGTTCAGCTTGCCAAAAACGCGCGTGCTGATAAGTCTCGAAGTAATAGGTTTTAGGCGACTTAGGTTTTCTCAGGTCGGCTATATGGGTGTTACCAGTAACGGCTGTCGGAGCCATTAGTTTGCAGTAATAATCTACCCTTTGTTGTATCGCTTTCAGTTCTTCGTCCGAGAATGTAGCTTTTAGGGCAGCTATTCTTTGTGCATACCCACCTTGTTTTCCAAAGTAGATAAGGGCATAGTTGTGAAGGTAGAACCAAAGTTTATTTTGCTTGATAATTTTCATTCGTTGTTAGTGCTGTAAAAAGGAAATGAATGTAAAGGCCACTCTTAAATAAGAGCAGCCTTTACCGGATTTTATTATGAAAAAATGTATCCGTTGCTTTTTCACATCTTAAAATTCAAAGTCAGGAGCTTTTTGTGAGCCTGCATCTGCTTGGTAGTAAGGTGCTTCGGTAAAGCCGAACATACCAGCAAATAAGTTCTTAGGGAATGTTAAGATGGTGTTGTTGTACTCTTTAGCAGTATCGTTATAGCGCTTGCGCTCCACCGATATCCGATTTTCACAACCAGCAATTTCTGTTTGTAACATCATAAAGTTCTCATTGGCTTTTAGGTCGGGGTAGGCTTCGGTAATCATCATCAATCTGCCAAGAGCTTGTGATAGTTCCCCTTGAGCCTGTGCCATTTTAGCCATTGAATCGGCGTCTAATTTGTTAGGGTCTACTGTAATTTGAGTAGCTTTAGCGCGGGCGGCTACTACCTTTTCCAAGGTTTCACTTTCGTGTTTGGCATATCCTTTAACCGTTTTCACTAACGATAGGATGAGATCGGCACGGCGTTGTAGCTGTACTTCTACCTGAGCCCATTTAGCTCTCACTTCTTGTCTTTGTTTAACCATACCGTTGTAAGCAGATACTAAGTAGAAGCCAATAACAACGGCAATTGCAATGTAAATCCAATTCTTTTTCATAGTTCAGTACTATATTTAATTTGTTAATAATTCAATTTGTTAATTTGCTAATTTTAAAAGGAACTTTAGGCACCTCTGCCACCACTGCTACCTCCACCCCAGTCATCAGAGCTGTCGTAGTCATCACTGTCGTCGTCAGAGTCGTCACAGTCGCTCGCCCCCATAACAAATTCTTCTGTAAAGTCAGGAAGGTCGCATTTTTCAAGTGCTTGGTGTTCGTGTCCGCACTTACTACATTTAAAAGTCCAAGTAGTAATCATAAGGTTACTATCTTCGTCCGATTTAGTGTCAGAATTTATTACCTTGTTGCTACCTGCTGTTTTACAATTCTCACAGATAATCTCATTTTTTAGTTTTTTCCTCATACGGTATCTCAATATTACCGACATAATAACCACAGGCAGGAATAGTATGTATAACAGGTAAACTAATATGTTAGAAAAAAGAGTGCCAATGCTGGGGAATTTTCTGTCGGGTAAAACGTGTATGTACCGCAAATAAGGGTCTTTTTCTCCGGTGTTAGCCCAATTGGTTATTTCTTTTTTCTTGTCGTCCCAAAGAGCTATATTGAAAAAAATGAGAAGGATAAAACCAATAATATACCAAATATTATCCCATATCTTATCAAAAAAAGAAATGTATTTGTATTCAGATTTTAAGTCGGAACTATTGTTCAGTATCTTTTGTATTTCTTGTACTCCGGCTACCAATCCCGCACCATAGTTACCTTCTTTCATTAAGGGTATCATCACGCGTTTCTGTATCAGTTTGCAAAGTCCATCGGGTAGCGTACCTTCCAAGCCATATCCTACTTCAAAAACAATTTTTCGGTTATTCTTATCAGTTATGAGCAATAACAATAAGCCGTTATCTTTCCCTTTTTCGCCTATACCCCAGTAGTTAAACAGTTCGTGGGCAAACTCACGGGCATTAGCATAGTCATTACTTATCTTTGGTAGTACCACTATCGCTACTTCCGCACCCTTTTCTGCCTTTATAGCAGCAGCTAATGAGTCCAACTGTACAACCCATCGGCTTCCTAATATATTTTGCGGGTCGCTGGTGTAAGCGTTTTTGTTCTTCTGTTTTACATTAGGAACCGTTTTAACAGTATAGTTAAATGTTCGGTGCTGTGCATAGCTTTGTATAGGGATACAACACAGGCAGCAAAGCAGTATTGTTATAAAGTTTTTTGTTGTCATAATAGTTCAATTCAATTATAATTTAGCAATACCTCTTTTTAAAAATCACTTGATGAACCGCCGCCACCGCTGCTACCACCACCCCAGTCGCCTCCTGAGTCACTGTCATAGTCATAGCTGTAGTCATAGTCGTAGCTGTCATCTGAATAATCCGCCCTACTTCTTCTGCGCTTACGAATTTTAGTTTTTTGAAGTACTTGGTGTTGGTGTCCGCACTTACGGCATTTAAAAAAGTAAGTAGTAAAGAAATAACCACGATCAACTTCGGTCTCACTGCCGGTTATACTATTGGTACCTGCTGCTTTACATTTAACACAGATAATTTCTTTCTTTAATCGTCTTTTGAATAAGAACCCCGATATGATCCAGTATATAATACCAGGTAAAATCAATAGTAATACGGGTAAAACAGCTATATACATAGCAACCTCCCGAAAAGTAGACTTTATTTCGCCTTCCTTAGCCAAAGCGTACCGCTTATAAGTACTTTCACCTCCGCATTCAGCTATTATCTTGAAGTCTTTTTTCCTTATTTTCCAAATCTTTACGTTAAGAAGTATGACAATTATAACGCCTATAGCAATACCTATGTTTTTTAGTGAAAAGATATCGCTCTTCTGTTCTTTGTCATATTCAGCTTTTAAGTCGGAATGGTCGTTCAGTACCCGTTGTATTTCTTCTACTCCTGCTACCAATCCTGCGCCATAATCCCCTTTTTTTAGCATAGGTATCATTACACGATTCTGTATCAATCTGCAAAGACCATCGGGTAGCGTATCTTCTAAAGCATATCCTACTTCAAAACAGATTTCCTGCTTGTCTTTATTGGTTATTAGCAGAACTAACAAGCCATTACTTCCGCTGTTTGTACCCAATCCCCAAAACTTAAACAGTTCGTAGGCAAATTCACGAGCATCAGCGTATTCTTCACTTATACTTGGCAGTACCACTACGGCTAATTCTGCGCTGTTTTCGGCGTGTATGGTAGCCGCCAATGAGTTTATTTTTTGAACCCACTCCACACCTAATATGTTTTGAGGGTCAGTAGTATAGGCGTCTTTGTCCTCTGCTTGTACATCAGGCACATCATTAACCGTATAAGCACCTATTTCTTCTTGTGCATAGCCCTGTATAGGGATACAACAGAGGCAGCATAGCAGTATTGTAATAAAGTTCCTTGTTGTCATACTAGTTCAGTTCAATTATAATTTAGTGTGTAAGTAAGGTAATATATATCTTTTAAAATTTAGTAGAAGCACCGCCGCCGCCGCTGCTACCACCTCCCCACGAACCACTGCTGGTACTACTTCTATAGTTACTGCTAAAGCTTCGTGAACTGCTGTCTTTGTCACGTTCTTTATTTGAACTACTTGATGAACCTTCCTTGTACTTATGAATTTTCGTTTTTTCAACTATTTCGTGAGTATGTCCGCACTTACTACATTTAAAAGAGTAAGTACTAAACCAAAAATCACCATCCAATTTAGTATCTGTAAGAGTTACACTGTTACTACCTGCTGCTTTACAATTCTCACAGATAATAGCATTCTTCAATCGTCTTTTAAATAAGAATTCTGATATGAACCCAAATATAAGTCCAGGCAAAACTAATAGTAATAGGGGGGAAAGCAGTATATAAACTATAATGCTGTAAATATCAATCTTTTCTTTGTTTTTATAAACAGACAAATATCGCTTGTAAGGGTTTTTACCTCCTTGTTTGGCTAATTCCCTCGAATCCATTCCTTTTATTCCCCAAGCTATCAGGTTAAGAAGAATGATGATGATAATGCCTATATTCTTTAAGGCTTTTAGTATGAAATCATTAGTGTCCTGTTTTTTGTCGTATTCGGTTTTTATGTCCGAACTGTTGTTCAGTACCCGCTGTATTTCTTCCACGCCAGCCGCCAATCCCGCACCGTAGTCACCATTTTTCATTAAGGGTATCATTGCGCGGGTTTGTATCAGCTTGCAAAGCCCATCTGGCAAGTTACCTTCCAAGCCATATCCTACCTCAAAGGTAATTTCTCGCTGACTTTTCTCTGTTATGAGTAATACCAGCAAACCGTTATCTTCCCCTTTTTTGCCTAATCCCCAAAGGTTAAACAGTTCGTGCGCAAACTCATGCGCATCAGCGTATTCTTTACTTATACTTGGCAGTACCACTACGGCTAACTCTACGGTGGTTTCCGAGCGTAAGGCAGCCGCCAATGAGTTTATTTTTTTGAACCCACTCCGCACCTAATATTTGCTGAGGGTCGGTAGTATAAGCATTTTTGTCTTCTACCTGTACATTAGGTACATCACTCACCTTATAGGCAGTGTTTTCCTCCTGTGCATAGCTTTGTATGGGGATAAAGCTGAGGTAGCACAGCAGTATTGTAATAAAGTTTCTTGTTGTCATAATAGTTCAGTTCAATTATAATTTAGTATGTAAGACAATATATCTCTTTAAAATTTAGTCGAAGCACCACCTCCGCCGCTGCTACCACCGCCCCACGAACCACTGCTGGAGCTACTGCTCGAGCTACTACTGTAACTACCGGAACTACTGCTGTCGCTATCATAGTCATATTCTTTAAAAACTCTTTTGTCCTCAAGAATTTTAGTTTTTTCAGCAAATTCGTGTTCGTGTCCGCACTTACTACATTTAAAAATGCTGGTAGTAGTGATGTAGCTATAATCTTCGCTCGATTTAGTATCAGATTTTATTATCTTGCAGGTACCTGCCGCTTTACAATTCTCACAGATAATAGCATTCTTCAATCGTCTTTTGAATCTAATTCCCGATATGAGCCAATTTATAAGCGCAGGCAAAACTAATAGTAATAAGGGGGAAAGCAGTATATAAACTATGATGCTGTAAATGTCAATCTTTTCTTCTCTTTGATAAACAGACAAATATCGCTTATAAGGGTCTTCACCTCTGTTTTTGGCTAACTCCTTCAAATCCTTTTGTTTCATTCCCCAAGTTACCACATTAAGGATGACGATGATGATAATGCCTATAACCCCTAAGCCTTTTAGCCAAAAATCATTACTCTCTTGTTCTTTGTCGTATTCGGTTTTTATGTCCGAACGGTTGCTTAGTACCCGTTGTATTTCTTCCACGCCAGCCGCCAATCCCGCACCGTAGTCGCCAGTTTTCATTATCGGTATCATTACGCGGGTTTGTATCAGCTTGCAAAGCCCATCGGGTAAGGTGCCCTCCAAACCATATCCTACCTCAAAGGTAATTTCTCGCTGACTTTTCTCTGTTATGAGTAATACCAGCAAACCGTTATCTTCCCCTTTTTTGCCTAATCCCCAAAGGTTAAACAGTTCGTGCGCAAACTCATGCGCATCAGCGTATTCTTTACTTATACTTGGCAGTACCACTACGGCTAACTCTACGGTGGTTTCCGAGCGTAAGGCAGCCGCCAATGAGTTTATTTTTTTGAACCCACTCCGCACCTAATATTTGCTGAGGGTCGGTAGTATAAGCATTTTTGTCTTCTACCTGTACATTAGGTACATCACTCACCTTATAGGCAGTGTTTTCCTCCTGTGCATAGCTTTGTATGGGGATAAAGCTGAGGTAGCACAGCAGTATTGTAATAAAGTTTCTTGTTGTCATAATAGTTCAGTTCAATTATAATTTAGTATGTAAGGTAATATATCTTTTTAAAATTTAGTCGAAGCACCGCCACCACCGCTGCTACCACCTCCCCACGAACCTCCCGAGCTACCACCGCTCCACGAGCTTCTTTCAAAGTTACTACTACTACTCCAACTGCTTCGAGAACCCGAACTTCCGGAGCTGCCACTGCCACTACTGATGGGTCTTTTTTCGGTCTCTTGGTGTATATGTCCGCAGTTTTTGCACTTAAAAGTGTAGTGGTAAACCAGAAAGTTAGGCTCCTTATCGCCATTTTTTACTTCAATCAAATCCATACAGTCGCTTTCTCCGCAATTTTCGCAACTAAGGTCGGTTAGTAGTTTTTTGCGCAAACGCGTCGAATTGACTATCCATCCGATAAACATTGGGGCAAAAAATATTATTATAGGGGCAAATAGTAACAGAGGTATCAAGCAACCGCGGTCATAGCTATTCCCTTTCATAGCAATAAACTTTTGGTATGGAGTTTTGTCGCTATCCGAAGCTATTTTCTTTAAATATTTAACCCATTGCCGTCCTAATGCTACATTTATAAAGATTAAAACCGCTAACCCAATAGCTATCAATATATTGTCCGAAAACGCATCATCTTTTATTTGCTGGTCATATAGGGTTTTTAAGTCCGAACTGTTGTTCAGCACTCTTTGTATTTCTTCCGCTCCAGCAATAAGCCCACCCCCATAGTTGCCTTCTTTCATCAGGGGTATCATCAGGTGTGTTTGTATCATCTTGCAAAGCCCGTCGGGCAGTGAGCTTTCCACGCCGTAACCTGTCTCAAAAACAATCTCTCGCTGACTCATATCGGTAAGCAACAGTACCAGCAGCCCATTGTCCTTTCCCTTTTCTCCCAATCCCCAACGATTGAACAGTAGGTGAGCAAACTCACGCGCATCGGCGTAATCATCACTTATGAGCGGTAGTACTACTATTGCCATCTGTACCCCTGTTTCCGACCTAATAGCGGCTGCAATAGTGTTAAGTCTTGCCGTATCTTCAGCCGAAACTATCTTCTGAGGGTCAGTAGTGTAGGCAGTAGCGTCTTGTAATTGTATATTAGGTACCGTTTCAACAGTGTAAACAGTAGTAGGCAATATAGGAGCAGCTTCTGCAGTAGTGTTAGCAGAAGTTATATCAGTAGTCTCAGTATAGGAAGCTGCTTCATCAATAAGCTGTGCATAGCTTTGTGTGGCAAAAAAGCAGCAACACAGCACTGTCATTATAAAGTTTTTCGTTGTCATAGTCAATTCAATTATAATTTAGCTAATCCTTTGTTAGTAGCCTATGCAAGCTAATACTATATTAGAAACTGGTGGAAGAACCACCGCCGCCGCTACTACCACCACCCCACGAACCTCCAGAGCCACTCCACCAGCTCCTTCCAGAGCGCGAAGAACTGCTTAGGGTGTCTGCAAATGGTTTTTTATCAGTCTCTTGGTGTATATGTCCGCAGTTTTTGCATTTAAAAGTGTAGTTATAAACCAAGAAGTTAGGCTCCTTATCGCCACTTTTTATTTTAATCAAATCTATACAGTCGCTTTGTCCGCAATTTTCGCACGTAAGGTCGGTTTGTACTTTTTTGCGCAAACGAGAGGAATTGATGATCCATTTAATAATCATAGGAGTAAAAAGTACGGTTATAGGCGCAAACAGTAACAGAGGTATCAAACGTTTGTGTTCATAGCTATTTTCTTTTACATCAATAAACTTTTTGTATGGGTTTTTGGTGCTGTCCGAAGCCATTTTGTTTATTTTTTTAACCCATTGGCGTCCTAATACCACATTTATAAAGATTAAAAACGCTAACCCAATAACCATCAGTATATTGTCCGAAAACTCATCATCTTTTACTTGCTGGTCATATAGGGTTTTTAAGTTCGAACTGTTGTTCAGCACTCTTTGTATTTCTTTCGCTCCAGCAATAAGCCCACCGCCATAGTCACCTCCTTTCATCAGCGGTATCATTAGGCGTGTTTGTATCATTTTGCAAAGCCCATCGGGTAGTGAGCTTTCCAAGCCGTAACCCGTCTCAAAAACAATCTCTCGCCTACTCATATCCGTAAGCAGCAGTACCAGCAGCCCATTGTCCTTGCCTTTTTCTCCCAATCCCCAACGGTTGAACAGCAGGTGAGCAAACTCACGACCATTGGCGTACTCATCACTTATCAGCGGCAGTACAACTATTGCCATCTGTGCCCCAGTTTCCGACCTAATAGCGGCTGCAATAGTGTTAAGTCTTGCCGTATCCTCAGCCGAAAGTATCTTCTCAGGGTCAGTAGTATAGGCAGTAGCATCTTGTAATTGTACATTAGGAACCTTTTCAACAGTGTAAACAGTAGTAGGCAATACAGGAGCAGCTTCTGCAGTGGTATTGGTAGTGTTAGCAGAAGTTACGTTAGCAGTTTCAGTATAAGAAGCCCCTTCATCGGTAAGTTGTGCATAGCTTTGTATGGCAAAAAAGCAGCAGCACAGCATTGCCGTTATAAAGTTTTTCGTTGACATAATAGTTAGTTCAATTACAATTACGCCACAAAGGTACAAAACAATTTTTAATTTGCAATGAAGTGTTGATATTTTTTTAGGACACCCATTTCACCCCCCTTCTGCAATTTGCTAATTTCCACATTTGCTAATTTTCTCATTTCCACATTTGCTAATTTTCTCATTTCCACATTTGCTAATTTTCTCATTTCCACATTTGCTAATTTCCCTCATTTTCTTTGCGAATAATGCAAAAATCCCCTCCCAAGCTTCTCACTTTATCTAAAAATCACAACCTCCTAACAATCAGTTTGTTACTTCACTAACGCTGCCAAAAGCCTCTCGAAGCTACCTCGAAGCCATACCGAAGGCAGAGCGAAGGGTGAGCGAAGGATGAGCGTTACATCACTGAATATCAAGTGTTTCACATTTGTGCCTTTACTTTGTATTATTCGCAACAAAAACCCAAAAACACTACATTTTCTTCATTTTCTCCTAAATTCAGAAGAAAAAGTTTTGGATTTTATCCATAAAAAACGTACCTTTGCACAATCAAATTAGTAACTAAATATTTAACAACAATGATAAAGAAAATTTTATTACTTACCGTTATGGCACTCGGGTTAGCCTCCTGTTCAAAAGGAGAGGACACTCCTACTAGTAAAGAAAATGACGGCAAATTATTAGGCACTTGGGTAGGTAGTGTAGATGTTATTGCTGAAAAACCTGAATTTCAAGCCAAAGTTACAAAGCTTTTTAGGGAGACTTATAGCTCTTTATTAGGTAACCCTTATACAATTAAAGTGACTTTTAGCAATGTAAATAATCAGAAAAAGCTAAAAATAACAGATAAGAATGAAACATATCTTTTACAAGATATAATAACATACGCTATAAAAGGAAATAAAATAACTGATGAAGATACAAAGCAAGACTTAGCAACTTATTCTTTTGAAAATAATAATAAATTGTTAGCTGAAAACACTGATTTTTTCTTTCTTTTAGTAGATAATACTGTTGAAAATAATGAATATAAGAAAGAATTTGAAGAATTGAATAAAGAATATCCTGATTTATCTTCTCTTACTTTAGAAAAACAAGTTGAATATGCAAACAAAGTTACAACATTGCAACTAAAATATAATGTAACTTTAAGATATAAGTATAAATACAATCTTATTCGTCAATAAAATTGCACCTAAAAATATTCGTATTATGACTGCAACAACTATACAAGCAACAATCAATAATACAGACTTTCCTTTAATTCAGCAATTATTTGAAAGACTAAAAATAAAGGCTACTATCTTAGAAACTATTACAATAGATAAAAAGAAAAAAAGTCTTCCCATAGAAAAGTCTATTCCTAATGAAGAAACACATAAAGCTTTTATGGAAATGAGAGAAAATAGACATTCTATGAAAAAGTATACAGATGTAAATCTAATGATTAAAGATATTTTAGAAGAAGATGAGCAACGAGACTGAAAAAGAGAAAAAAGGCTTTTCACTAAGGTACTCTACTTCTTTCAAAAAAGACTTAAAAGCTATATCGAAAAACTCCCAAAAACTCCAAAAGACTATTGAAGTTTTAGGTCTATTAGAACAGTATGGGGTAGAAGGTATTTCAACACAAATGAGACCTCATAAATTAATAGGTCAATACAAAGGAGCTTTAGAATGCCATATAGAATCAGATTTGCTTATTATTTGGGAAGAATACCCTGAAGAAAAAGAAATATCTTTATTACGTTTAGGTAGCCATTCTGAACTTTTTAAGAAGTAGTTATAAAGTTATTACTGTCCGGTAAACATTGAAATAGGGGTATAAAAAAGAGGCTGTCCTAAAAAGTTTGCTTTAAACTTTTTAGGACAGCCTCTTTTTTGTGGAGTCGGAGAGAATCGAACTCTCGTCCAAATAAGCCATCAAAAGGCTTTCTACATACTTAGTTCTTGTTTGATTTTCGTCGTAAAGCTGACCAAGAACTGCCCACTTTACGCTTAACCTCCTAAAATTAAGAGTTGTTGGCAGAGGTGTACCGCTAACTCAATGTTGACTTTTATGGTGCCTCTTTACGAAACGCCGCCAACAAGGGCTTTTCAGAGACATCTCGCTTCCTTACCCTGTAAGGACTTAGCCAAGAGTCGTACTAAAACTTCAGACTAGGCAGCAAGAGCGTAGTTATTCTCGCCATTTAAAAATTTGAAATAGATTTTAACGAGCATTCATTTCACAGCTCGGTATGCTTACATCTCAATGTCACTTACTGTCAAAACCAGTCGACCCCAAGTGTTATTGTATTTCGGCGGCAAAGGTACGAATATTTTTTTAATTAGCAAAGGAATTGTTTCATTTTTTTCCGTGCGCCACCAATGCTGCTCTTACTGCTATCCTACACTTGTTCTATAGTGTGGAGCCACTGTGTAGCCACTGTGTAGCCACTGTAGCTTCGGTGTGGCTTCGGTATGTGTTTTGGTTTTAAAGGGGCAGTGATAGAAAGCTATTGTATATTAAAAAAGTTTCTTTTTATCCTTCTTTTTTTCGTTGTAATGAGCGTATGCTGATAGCAACGTTACTTTCTTTTCTTCTTTGAAAATCTCATAAACTAATCTATGCTTATCATTAATTCTACGAGACCAAACATCACGCTCACCATATCCTTTAAGAGATTCAGGTTTGCCAGTACCTTTCTTAGGATCTTCTTTTATTTCCTTTAAAAAATTAATAACTTTCTCAATTAACTTTAGTTGTCCATCTGCTAAGTGTTTTTCTAAATGTTCAGTAAACATTTCAGCTTCTTCTAAAGAATATCCCGTATTTTGTGTGTTTTCTGTTGTCATTTTCTCAGATACCTTTCTGTAAGTTCATCAATAGTTACGGGAGTAGTTTTTTGCGCTCTTGCTTTATCTATCATAGCAAAAAAGTCTTCTTGGGACATTAAAGTGTCATCCTCCTTTTTTTCTAAAATGGTAGTTTTTATTTTGAGCATTTTAAAGAGCTGTTGAATTGTAGGGAAATCTACCTCATTGATTGTTGCTTGTATTGTTATTGCACTCATAATAAATAATATCTTATATTTTTGGCAAAGATACGACTTTTCTTTAAATTTCCAAAAAATAGAAAAATATACTATTTTTGGGAGGTTTGGCAGATGCTAAGGGGTAGGAATTTCTGTGCTTATCCTTCGCTTATAGTTCGCTTATCCTTCGCTCATAGTTCGCTCATCCCTTAAACAGAAAATTTTTCTGTTGGGGTATGGATAAAATTTCGTGCGTTTGATCTACCACATTTTTGCTATTTGATAATTATTTTATATCTTTGCAGCCTATCCTTTAAAACTTACTTGTAATGACTGCAATAAACATAACAAACATTAATCAGTTAGACCCTATTAATGGGCTGTATACTTATGCCGAGTACTTGCTCTGGAAATTTGAAGAACGCGTAGAACTGCTTAAAGGTAGGCTCTTTAAAATGTCGGCTCCTTCTATTAATCACCAAAGGGTGTCCAGAAGATTGGCTACTAAAATTGATAACTACCTTGAAGGTAAGCAGTGTGAACTGTTTGCGGCTCCTTTTGATGTGGTGCTCAAAAATCCTGAGGGAGAAGATAATACAGTACTACAGCCCGACCTATGCATAGTATGTGACCCTGAGAAGTTAGCCGATGGCAAACGCTGCTATGGTGCCCCCGATTGGGTGGCTGAAATAGTATCGCCCAGCAATGTGGAGAAAGAACTCCGCAAAAAAATGCGCATTTATGAAGAAGCTGGTGTAACCGAATACTGGGTGCTGCGCCCCGAAGAAAAGGAATTAGATATTTTTGTTCTTCAAGAAGATGGCTATATAGGGTTGAAACCTCGCTTTGCTGGCGAAATTGTATCACCACAAAAATTCCCTGAGTTGCAAATTAACTTAAGTGATATATTTTAAAAATCTAATTTTCTAACAAATGAAAGCTCTTTTTCTCATTTCTCTTTCTTTTTTAAGTATGACGCTTTGGGCGCAAGATACTTCCTCAAAGCGCAAACGGCTTTTCTTTCAGGGGGAAGCAAGTTTTACTATCCCCAGTGATGGCAATGCCAAAGGTTTTTACTACGTGTATAAAGAGAATATTACTGGTAAGTATTACCAGCGCAAGGTGCAATTAGACGAAAGTTTGATTGTGTTTTCTGATTTTTCGGTTAATTATCAGCTTTTCCCTCATCTTAGCATAGGGGCTTTGGCGGGACTTACTCACCTTTCTTCACCTGGTGGTACGGCTTTTAAAATGGGAGGGATTGCCCGCTTTAACGTTGTAAAAACGTATCCTGCCAATATATTCCTACAATTAGCTGGTTTTTTGCCAATGAGTTCAGGGAACAATATGGAATCCTCGATGGGTGAGGTGCGCTTCGGACTAAGCATACCGCTGATGATACGCAAAACTTATAGTATGCATCTTTCGATGTACACTACTTATTTGGGATACGATATGAAAGGGAAGAACCCTAATGTATCGGATACTACTGAGTACAAAGGAATTGGTTTTGGGTATGGGGTAAGATTTTAAAAATAGCTAATAGGTAACAATGGTTTCAAGGCGTGATTTTTTAAAATATGTAGGTTTTAGCACGGCAGCTGCCGCCTTAGCAGGGTGTGAGGCTCCGGTGCATAAGGCTATTCCGTACCTAGTACAGCCTGAAGAGGTAGTGCTTGGTGAGGCTAACTATTACGCTACTTGTATAGCCGATGGGTTCGACTTTGCCAGTGTGTTGGTTAAAACCCGTGAAGGACGCCCCATAGCGGTATTGCGGAACCCCGAAGCAGGAACAGCTGTGAACGCAAGGGTGTTGGCTTCGGTTTTGAGCCTTTACGATAATAACAGAGCTAAAGAAGCCGACTGGAATACTCTTGATAAAGAGGCTCTGGCTGCCCTTGAAAAAGCTTCGGTACAGGGTAAGGATATAGTGCTGTTAAGTCAGACTTTGGCAAGTCCTTCGGCTTATGCACTATTAGACCTGCTGAAACAAAAATATCCTACTTTTAAACTTATAGAATACGACTCTGTATCGGAAGAGGCTGTTTTGAGAGCTTATTCTTCGCGGTATAAGCTGTGGGCTATGCCCGATTACGATTTTAGCAGTGCCAAACTTATCGTTTCTTTTGCAGCAGACTTTTTAGGCGATTGGAACGGAGGTTGCTACGAGGCGGGCTATGCCAAAGGACGTGTGCCGAGCAAAGAAAGCGGAATGGCACGCCATATACAGTTAGAGGCTAATTTCAGCATTACAGGTGCCAATGCCGATGAGCGCATTGCTCTTACTCCTGCACAGCTAAAAGTGGCTTTTGCTTATTTTTATCAATATGCAAAGGGAGAAACGGCTAAAAATACCGATAAATTGCCTGCTGAAGTAATTGAAAAGCTAAAGAAGATAGCTGCTGAGGTGCAAAAAGCAGGGAAAGAGGCGCTAATAGTAACGGGTATTGATAGTTATGATGCCCAAATGCTCGCTTTTGACCTTAATGAACACCTTAAAAGTACTGCTTTTCTTCCTCAAACGCCTGTTTTAACACGCAAAGGTAACCTTCACGCCCTTACACAGCTGCTTACCGATATGAATGAGGGTAGGGTAGGGGTGCTGCTTATCAATAATCTGAATCCGCTTTACTGCCTGCCTAATGCCGCTGCCTTTGCCGAAGGACTTAAAAAAGTGCCTTTCTCCCTTTCGTTTGCTATGAGGGCTGATGAAACTTCTTTGCAAACTACTTACCTTGCCCCACAACCCCATTACTTAGAGGCTTGGGGAGATGTTGAGTTCAAGTGGGGGCACTACGGATTGATGCAACCTTGTATACGACCGCTGTTCAATACGCGTCAGTGGCAGGATTGTATGCTGCAATGGATAGGGCGCACCGATAGTTATTACGATTTTATCAAAGCACATTGGCAACAGCATATTTTAGCTGATACTCCTTGGGAACAAGCACTGCACAATGGCACTTTGCTGAACAGGAGAGAGCCGCAAGAAAGGCAGCTAATAGGCAAGCCGTTAGCTATTGATGATGCTCTTGCTTCTCTTTCGGATATAAAAGCTACTTCTTTTGAGCTGACTTTGTACACTACTACAGCTTTGGGCGATGGGCAGCAGGCTAATAACCCTTGGCTACAAGAACTACCCGACCCGCTTACTCGTGCTACGTGGGATAACTACCTGTGTATGCACCCCACCGATGCCGAAAGTTTAGGTATTGGTAATTGGCATACCGCAGGAGGGGCTTTGGAAGGACATTTGGCTAAACTAAAAGTAGCCGATAAAGAGCTTAAGGTACCGGTATATATACAACCCCAGCAGGCACAAGGCAGTGTGGCGCTTGCCTTAGGCTATGGCCGAAAAGCAGGGATACAAACGGAGATGCAAACAGGGGTAAACGCTTACCCTCTGTATATCAATTTTGAAAAAACACAACCAATAACGGTTGAAAAAGCCGAAGGTACTCATAGTTTTGCGTGCGTGCAGCTGCAAAACAGCTTGGCAGGGCGTGATAATGTGCTAAAAGAGCTTTCACTAACTGAGTTTATGCAACTCACTCCCCCTTTGGCTGTAAAAACAACAGATGCTAAACGGACACACCACTTTAAACTCTCCATAGACCTAAATGCTTGTGTGGGCTGTGCGGCTTGTGTGATAGCTTGTCACGCCGAGAACAATGTGCCTGTGGTAGGCAAAGAAGAGGTGCGCCGCCAGCGGGATATGCATTGGATACGCATAGACCGTTATGAAACAAAACGCAATACAGCCAACTTCCAGCCCGTAATGTGTCAGCATTGTGAAGAAGCACCTTGTGAAACCGTCTGCCCCGTAGGAGCTACTGTACACGGAGCGCAAGGGCAGAACCAAATGGCTTACAACCGCTGTGTGGGTACAAGGTATTGTGCTAATAACTGTCCTTATAAAGTGCGGCGTTTTAACTGGTTTCAGTACAGTGAAAACGAGGCTTTTAACTACAATATGAACAATGATGTAGGGCGTATGGTACTAAACCCCGATATTACAGTGCGCTCACGAGGGGTAATGGAAAAATGCTCCCTCTGCATACAGAACACCCAAGCCGTGATACTGAAAGCCAAGAAAGAGGGGCGTGCTGTAGCGCTTGGTGAGTTTGATAACGTAACGGCTTGTGCTGCAGCGTGTAGTACAGGGGCTATAAAATTTGGCGATGCTAATGAAGAGCATAGTGAAATAGCCCAGCTTACCGCCAGTGAACGTATGTACCACCTTTTGGAACAGCTCGGCACGCAGCCTAATGTGGTGTATCAGGCTAAAGTGATAAGAGAAGAGTAAAATAATTATGAAGCAGTTGTTATTTCTTTTAAGTTTTGTAGCTACTAATCTTTACGCAGGTATTGCCGATTTGCTGCCTAAGCCCCAACAAGTAATACCCAACGGCGAACGCTTGGAAGTGGCATCGGCTAAGGTGTCTTTGCCTATAACGGTGAAAATAGTAGATAACTTGCCACAAGTGCCTGTTAATAAAGATGAAGCCTATATATTGGAAGTTACTAAAAAAGGCATCTACATTCAGGCTACTACCCAAAAAGGGGTTTATTGGGCAAAACAAACCCTTAACCAACTGTTGGTAACCAAAGGTAAGAAAACTTATTACGAGGGCTGCACTATTACCGATTACCCTGCTTTTAGAGTGCGCGGTTTTATGCACGACACAGGGCGTAGCTATATTTCGGTAGAAGAACTGAAGCGTGAAATAGCCCTGCTGTCACAATACAAAATAAACGTTTTTCACTGGCATCTTACCGAGAACCAAGGGTGGCGGTTGCAGAGCCTGCGGTTTCCTCAGCTCAATTCGGCTGCTACTTATGAGCGATTACCTCAAAAATACTATACACTACAAGAGGCTAAGGAGTTAGTAGCTTTCTGCAAGGCTCATAATGTGCTGCTGATACCCGAAATAGATATGCCTGGACATAGTCGTGCTTTTGAAAAGGCTTTTGGCACCGATATGCAGAGCGAGCGAGGAATGGCAATACTCAAAGAAATATTAGATGAGGTTACCGAAACCTTTGAGGTGCCTTATATTCACATAGGTACAGATGAAGTGACCTTTACTAATTCTACTTTTGTGCCTGAAATGATAGCCTACATACGGGCTAAAGGCAAGAAGGTGATTTCGTGGAACCCCGGTTGGCAGTACAAAGAGGGTGAGATTGATATGACCCAGCTGTGGAGTTATAGGGGCAAAGCACAAAAGGGTATTCCTGCTATTGATAGTCGCTTTCACTACATTAACCATTTCGATACTTTTGCCGATTTGGTAGCACTTTACAACAGTAGGATACTGAATGTGCCACAGGGTGATGCCGACCACGCAGGGGCTATTATCGCTCTTTGGAACGACCGTTATATTCCCGATGAAAAGGCTAATATATTGCAAAACAACTTCTATCCTGCTATGCTTGCCTTAGCCGAAAGGGCTTGGTTAGGCGGCGGTAGCGAATATTTTAATGTTAAAGGTACTGTACTTCCTACCGATACCAACGACCCTGTGTTTAAAGCCTTTGCCGATTTTGAACGCCGTATGTGCTGGCATAAAGAACACAACTTTGTAGGCGAGCCTTTTGCCTACGTACCCCAGACAGCGATAGAGTGGTGTATTACCGATGCTTTCCCTAATAACGGCAACCTTGCTAAAGTGTTCCCTCCGGAACAAGGGCTTAATGAAACGTATAGCTATGAAGGCAAAACCTATAACACACGCAAAGCCATAGGGGCGGGTATTTACCTGCGCCATACGTGGGGGAACTTAGTACCTGCGTTCTACGCTAATCCGCAGCCCAATCACACTGCTTATGCCTATACTTACGTTTATTCGCCTAAAAAGCAGCAAGCAGGCTTGTGGGTGAGTTTTCAAAATTACAGTCGTTCGGAAAAAGACTTACCACCCCGGCAAGGTACGTGGGATTACAAAGGGAGCAAACTATGGCTAAATGGGCAAGAACTTGCCCCTCCGCAATGGGAATCACAACACACTGAACTATCTAATGAAATACCTCTTACTAACGAGAATTTTGAAGTGCGTAAGCCTTTGCCTATCACTCTGAATAAGGGGTGGAACAAACTGCTGCTAAAATTACCCATAGGTGCTTTTAATACTCCTGAAATACGCTTGGTGAAATGGCAGTTTACTTGCGTAGTGGTAACTCCTGAGGGGAATGACACTCCTAAGGGGATAAAGTATAGTATTTCGCCCGAAAAGAAGAATAATGGTACATAAAAACTATCATACTATCAGTGACGATGTAGCACGCCCTATAGAAGGACGTGCTAATAAAGCGTGGTGGGCAGCTTTTGCCCTTGCCTTATTAGCCTCCTTATGGGGGGCGTGGGCTATATGGGTAACCTTACGCGATGGCATAGGGGCGTGGGGACTTAACAAAACAGTAGGATGGGCGTGGGATATTACTAACTTTGTGTGGTGGATAGGTATAGGACACGCCGGAACGCTTATTTCGGCAGTGTTACTGCTCTTTCGCCAGCAATGGCGGGTGGCTATTAACCGCTCGGCAGAGGCTATGACTATCTTTGCGGTAATTCAGGCAGGACTATTCCCTATCTTGCATATGGGCAGACCTTGGTTGCTGCACTTCACCTTGCCTATACCTAACCAATACGGCTCACTGTGGGATAACTTTAACTCGCCTTTGCTATGGGATGTGTTTGCTATAGCTACTTACTTTTCGGTGTCCTTAGTGTTTTGGTGGGTAGGGCTGTTGCCCGATTTTGCTATGCTTCGCGACCGCACCCTAAAGCCTTTTCAGAAGAAAATATACAGCCTTCTTAGCTTTGGCTGGAGTGGTAAAGCTAAGGATTGGCAGCGTATGGAAGAAACGATGTTACTGCTGGCAGGTATAGCTACCCCTTTGGTAGTATCGGTACATACCATAGTTTCCTTTGACTTTGCTACCTCGGTAATACCCGGTTGGCACACTACCATCTTCCCTCCTTACTTTGTAGCAGGAGCTATCTTCTCGGGCTTTGCTATGGTGAGCCTGCTGCTAATTATTATGCGCAAAGTATGCAAGTTAGAAGATTACATTACCTTAAAACATATCAACTTGATGAATACGGTGATGTTAGTAGCAGGCAGTATAGTAGCCGTAGCTTACCTTACCGAGTTCGTAATGGCTTTTCATTCTGATTCCGAATTTGAACAGTATGTATTTGTGAATCGTGCCACGGGTCCTTATGCGTGGGCTTTCTGGACAATGATGGCTTGCAATGTGCTGCTTCCACAACTGTTGTGGTTCAAGAAGCTAAGGCGCAATGTAGCCTTTTCGGTATTCGTGGCGCTGGTAGTATGCGTTGGGATGTGGTTTGAACGCTTTGTGATTATTGTTACTTCGTTGCACAGAGATTACTTGCCCTCATCGTGGTCAATGTTTAGTCCTACGTGGGTAGACATAGGGATATTTGTAGGTACTTTAGGATTCTTCTTTGTGTTGTTCTTGTTGTATGCAAGAAGTTTCCCTATGATAGCACAAGCGGAAGTAAAAGCACAAACGATACCTAATCTTCCCCCTCAAGAGGCACAAGGTTTGTTAGAGGCTTCGGCAACGTCCGAAACTATTGTTTTAGATTCTGCAGCATCTCTTTTACAAAAGATTAAAGAGTTGAGGTCTCAAAACCGAACTGTTCAGGAGGTATATACTCCCTTTGCTGTACACGGCTTAGATGAGGCTTTAGGGCTGAAACGCACTCGTTTAGGAAAGGCTACCTTTGTGTACGGGCTGATAGGCTTTATCTTTGGCTGTTGGCTTACCTACTTTACAATGATTAAGGACTGGCCTCAGCACTTTGGCGGCAAGCCTAACGCTACTTTTTGGGAGAATTTACCCTCGTTTGTACCTGTAATATTTGAATTAGTAGTGTATTTTGCGGCGCATCTGTTGGTGCTTAGTTTCTTCTTCCGCAGTAAATTATATCCCTTTAAAAAAGCTGATAACCCAGTGAAGAAAAGCAGTGACGATAAGTTCGTGATAATATTGCCCAACTTAGATGGAGAGGTTAGAGCAGAGAAGAAGACGGCTAACTACAGCAAATTACTTCTTCTTCTTTTATTGCCTTTACTCCTTATTTCGTGTAGGAATAAGCAAGAACGCAATGTGGAGTTTGCTCCCGATATGTACGAAAGTCCTGCGTATAGAACCTATGAGGTGGCACCGCTATTACCACCCGAACACACAGTAAAGCGCGGTGGCTTACCCTATACATATCCTAATACGCAAGAAGGGTATGAGCAAGCTAAAATGGCTTTGCGTAACCCTTTAGCTGCCGATAGCTTACAGCAAGCCCAGCATATAGAACAAGGTAAAGAACTTTACAGTGTTTATTGTGCTTTATGTCACGGTGATAAAGGCGATGGCAAAGGCGTATTAGTGCAACGTGAGAAGATTTTAGGAGTGCCTAATTACGCAAGTCGTGAGCTTACCGAAGGTAGTATTTACCACGTATTGTACTATGGGCGCAATACTATGGGGGCTTTTGCTAATCAGCTTAGTGAGAAAGAACGTTGGCAGGTAGTGATGTTTGTTCAGCAGTTAAAAGGTAATAAGTAACAAGGTATGGGAGCATTTTATATCATATATTCAGTCTTACTGTTTGCAGTCCTTACATTAGTAGGGGTATTAGTTTTTTATGCTATTAACAAAGTGACTTACGCCCAGTGGTCTTCTCATCTATACCCTGTGATGCAGCAGATTACTAAGCCCTTATACCCAATGCTTTTACTGCTGTTAGGAATGCTTTATACGCTGAATAAAGAACCTTATTTTTTGCTGAGGTCGGTAGGGTATATGGTACTATGGGCAGGGTATCGGTATTTTTTGAGCAAAGGAGGCGTTCAGCAAGCCAAAACTATTACATTTCACACGCTTTTCTTGGTACTCTTCTTCCTTACCGAAACTCCAATGGCTTGGGACTGGTTGCTGAGTTTTACTCCTCATTGGCATAGTACCCTCTTTGCGTGGCAGCTGCTCAGTGGTTTCTTGCTATCGGGAGTTGCCCTTATAACTCTTTTTAGTAGTCCCTCACATTACCACGACTTAGGTAAGTATCTTTTTGGGTTTTCTATCTTTTGGGCATACTTGTGGTTCTCACAATATATGCTGATATGGTATGCTAATATTCCTGAGGAAACGGCTTATTATCAAATCCTTTTCGGCAAAGGCTATAGTACAATGGTGGTAGTAATGCTATTGCTCAGTTTTGCGTTGCCTTTTTTAGCACTGTTATCTTCACAAGCGAAACAAAAAAAAGCCGTCCTTTTCGGGACAGCAATGGCTATATTGTTAGGGCAGTATCTCAATTTTTACTTAATGATAATACCTTTTACCTCTCGGCTAACTCAATAATTTCTAAATTCTTTATTTCTTTTTCTTCAATTTCAAAGCGCAACATAGTACGCACCTTTTGCCATCCGTAAAGTCCTGCAGCCCCTGGATTTAAGTGCAAGAGACCAAACTGCTTGTCATACTGTACTTTTAAGATGTGTGAGTGTCCCGAAATAAACAGTTTAGGAGCTTTGGTCAGTATTTCACGTTTAGCTGTAGCACTGTATTTTGTAGGGTATCCTCCTATATGTATCATCAGCACTTCTACACTTTCACACATAAACCGATTTACTTCCGGAAACAACTGGCGTACCTCTGTACCATCAATATTGCCGTATACCCCTCGCAATGGTTTAACCGCTTCTAATGCTTCAATCACAGCTAAGTTACCAAAGTCGCCGCAATGCCACACCTCATCGGCATCATTAGCGTAGTGCAAAATGCGGTCGTCTATATGTGAATGGGTGTCCGAAAGCAGTAATATTTTCATTTTACATCTAATTTGTGGTGCTGTTTGCCCTGAATTTTGTAGCAAGCACGTTTGGCAGCTATCTCTTCAGCTTTCTTTTTAGAAGTAGAACGAGCGCGGGTTACCGAAAAGCCTTGTACGTGTACTTTAGCTACGAAGTATTTAGTTTCGGAGCGGTCTTCTATATCTTCTTCAGCCTCAAAAGCAAAGTCTAATTTGTGTTTTTGGCACCATTCTATAAGCAAACTCTTATGGCTAATAACCTTTTCTTCCAAATATTTAATATTGATATTAGGCAAAATAAGTTTTCGTTCAATAAATTTGAAACACGCTTTATATCCTTTGTCAAGATAAATAGCACCTATTAAAGCCTCGAATAGGTTACCTGTAATATTGTTACCCAATTGTCTTGGAGTGAGTTTGGTGCGCAAAAAGTCTAACAAGCCAAGTTCCTCACCCAGTTGGTTTAGGTTGCGGCGTTCTACTATTTTTGAGCGCATTTTAGTAAGGTAACCTTCGTCTTCTTCAGGGGCATTAGTAAAAATATAGTCGGCAATTACAGCACCTAAGATAGCATCGCCTAAGAATTCAAGTCGTTCATAGCTTTTGCGCGTTGCTTTTTGGTATTGGTATGAGGGGTGAGTAAAAGCCTCACTGTAATACGATAAGTTTTTAGGTGAAAAGCCTAAGAGTTCTTTCAGTTTAGTATAAAAAATCCCGTCTTTCTTCCTTGAAGTAAGACGGGAAAAAGCCAATATTTTCTTTAAGTTGAACACTTACAAGTATATTATGATAACTTTTTAAATAATAAGCAGGCGTTATGACCACCAAAGCCGAAGGTGTTACTCATAGCCACCTTCACATCACGTGCTTGCGCTTTGTTAAATGTGAAGTTTAGGCGTTGGTCAATCTTCTCATCGGGGGTTTCAAAGTTAATTGTAGGAGGCACTAAGCTATTTTTGATAGCCAATATAGAAGCCACCGCTTCAATAGCACCAGCAGCACCTAATAAGTGTCCGGTCATTGATTTGGTAGAGTTGATATTAATATCGTAAGCGTGCTCACCAAACACCTCAATTACAGCCTTTGATTCGGCTATATCACCTAAGGGGGTTGAAGTGCCGTGCATATTAATAGCGTCTACTTCATTAGCTTGTACGCCCGCATCTTTAAGGCAGTTATTCATCACCAATTTAGCACCGAGTCCTTCGGGGTGAGGTGCTGTCATGTGGTAAGCATCGGCAGAGAGACCACCTCCTGCCAATTCGCAATATATAGTAGCCCCGCGTGCCACAGCGTGGTTATATTCTTCCAATATTATAGCCCCTGCGCCTTCGCCTAATACAAATCCATCACGGTTAGCATCGAATGGGCGTGAAGCTTTTGCAGGGTTTTCATTAAAGGTTGAGAGTGCGTGTAGGGCATTAAATCCACCAATACCAGCAATAGTAACTGCGGCTTCCGAGCCTCCCGATACCATCACATCGGCATAACCAAAACGGATGTAGTTCAGCGCATCGATCATAGCGTTGGCTGCTGAAGCACAAGCCGATACGGTAGTGAAGTTAGGACCTCTGAAACCATAGCGTATTGAAATCATTCCCGATGCAATATCGGCAATCATTTTAGGGATAAAGAAAGGGTTAAAACGCGGAGTTCCGTCGCCTTGGTTAAAGGTAGTTACTTCGTTCTGGAAAGTTTCCAAGCCACCAATACCCGAACCCCATATTACACCTACGCGGTCTTTATTTACTTTATCAACATCTAAATGAGCGTCTTTTATAGCCTCCTCCGAAACTACAGAAGCGTATTGTGCAAACTTATCCAGCTTACGAGCCTCTTTTCTGTCCATAAAGTTCTCGATATTAAAGCCTTTAAGTTCACAAGCAAACTGAGTTTTGAATTTAGAAGCGTCAAAATAGGTGATTGGAGCGGCACCGCTTTTGCCAGCTGCAAGCCCCTCCCAAAATGCTTGGGCGGTATTACCAATAGGGGTTAAAGCACCTATACCTGTTACAACAACACGTCGTCTCTCCATATAGTTTTTTTTATTTTTTAGTATTTAGGTTTTTAAAAGAAATTAGGCACTAAGCTATCAACTTTAAATTGATAGCCTAATGCCTATTGACCTACTTATTGTTTAGCGTCTTCAATGTATTTAATTGCCTGACCTACAGTCTGAATGTTTTCAGCTTGGTCATCAGGAATTTGAATATCAAATTCTTTTTCAAACTCCATAATCAATTCTACAGTGTCCAATGAATCTGCTCCTAAGTCGTTAGTGAAGCTTGCTTCCGCATTCACTTCGTTTTCGTCTACGCCTAATTTATCTACGATAATGGCTTTAACTCTTGATGCAATGTCTGACATAATTTTCTTTTTTTATAACTATAATTATGAGTGCAAAGGTAAGGTATTTTTTTTAAATCACAATCTTTTTACACAAAATATTCTACTTTTTTTACCTGTTTAAGGTTTATAATTCTCATTATCAATGTATTAAGCAATGGTGCTTGTTCAGTGATTTTGAGTTTTACTTCTTCTCTTTTTCTAGGAAAACTTTGATGAGTACTACCCAATAGTTGCTGTTTACCGCTATCCTGCACCTACCTTTTAACCACTATACTTATAGCATTTCCGCCAAAGCCTACGGCGTTAATCATTATATGTTGCAATTTGTTAGGTAGTTTTTCAGGGGCGGGCAGATAAGGTACTCCTTCAAACTTATTGTGTTGTAGCATTCGGATAGCCATAGCAAGGTTCAGTGCGCCGCTTGCCCCGTACGTATGTCCGTGCTGCCATTTGTTATTGGTAAGCAAGGGAATATCTTTGCCAAAAACCGCCTCGATGGCGTTAAGTTCGGCGCGGTCACCTTTTAGGGTGCCGGTACAGTGGGTGATAATCACATCGATAGGCGGCTGCCCAGCACTCTGTAAAGCCCGCCGCATTGAAGCCTGCAAGCAATCACCTTCTTTTGACAGTGAAACGCTGTGAGTCAGCTTTTCGGTAGCAAAGCCAAGTCCTACTATATAGGCTAAGGCATTGGGAAGTTCACCTTTCTCTAAGCAAAAGCAGCCAGCCCCTTCGCCCAGTACCATTGTGTTCTGTCGTTTTTCCATATCCATAGCCCTACAAGGATAGGGTAGGGGTAAGGAGCTGTATATTTTAAGGGCTTTTGTTTGTGCAAAGGTAAAAGCGGTGAGAGGTGCCTCACTACCTCCTACTAAAAAGCGTTTTTCCATACCGCTTTCTAACCACGCAATGGCATTAGCAATGCCGTGTAAGGCAGTGGAGCAGGTAATGGAGTGTGACAGTTCAAAGCCCTCATTGCCCAAATCCTGAGCTACCCACGTGCTGATATTGCCCAAAGTAGTGGTAGGCGAAGCCAAAGTAAGGCAGCTACCTTCCTGCAAAAAATGGCTAAAATGGCTTTCCCACAGCCCTGTAGCCCCTCTTGACGAGCCTATGTTAATACCCAACCGCACCCCTTGCCAGCCTGCTTGGGCTACAGCTTGGCGTGCGGTATGTAGGGCGTAAAGCACTGTAAGGTCTAACGGTTCATAAGCAGTGTTAGAGGTGCGAAGTGCTTCAATAAGAGTTTTATTTTCTTTGGAAAGTTTCCCTTGAGGGAGGTCGTTATCAAGTGTAAGAGCATCGGCAGCAAGCACACTTGCTCCTGTAATAGCTATTTTCATCTTATCTTTTACGTATTAGCTCTTCAATATAGTTTTTAATGTGCTTAGTAGCTTTCCAGCCCAAAGCCTCTGTTTTCTCGGTAAGTACCGGCGAGGTCATACGGTTGCCTTTGCGCTGGGGTAGCATTTGTATTTCACCGCCAAAAAGTTCGGCTATTTCCAAAATAGTATAGCTTTCGGGGCTACCGATGCCATAGCCATCGCCTTTGCCTTTTTCACCCACCAATAGTAGTCCAGCCACTATATCGTCTATATGGGTAAAGTTGCGTTGTTGGCTGCCGGGGGCTACCACGGTTAAGGGTTCACCTTGTTTTGTTTTTTCGGCAAAAAGGGCTATTAGGGTAGCATATTTGCCGGTGCTTATTTCGCGCCTGCCGTACACGTTGTAAAAGTACACTATGGCGTAATCTAAGCCGTACCACACGCCGTAGTTTTTTATAAGTTCGGTATTTGATGATTTGCTCCACGCATACGGACTTTGGTCTTTCCCCAGTCCGCCGTCGCCAAATTTAGTGCTACTGCCCGCATATACAAGTTTTACCTTGCGCTTACGGCAGAACTCCAATACCTTAAGCGTACCCGTTTTGTTGAACAGCAATACCTTGTCAATATCCTCAAAACTCTGTTCCACTCGTGAGTATTCGCCCAAGTGGTAAATAATATCGGGGGTGAAGTTAATAAGTTCAAAAATGTGTTCGGTACTACCCTCAATATATTGCACGCCAGCCACGTGGTTTTCACGTTTGCCAGTGAAGTAGTTATCTAATGAATAGACTTCATTATGAGGGTCGTTTGCAAGGGCTTCGCAAAGGTTTGAGCCTACAAACCCTGCACCGCCTGTTACTAATATCTTTTTCATTGGTTTTAAAAAGGGCGTTTAAAAATTGTCTTTACGGCTATACTTATAGCTGGAAATTTAACTGAAACAAGTTTTTGCCCTTCAATAAAAGGTTGTGAGCCTCGATAAATGCCGTTGTCTTAGTGATTTCCATAGTTGGTATGCCTTAAAATGTTAATTCTTAGTTATTAATAGCAAAAAGAGGCAGCCTACGGCATAACTTATTATATCGCCCCACGAAAAGTGGTTGCCTAAAAGTATGTAGCCCAAGCTCCCCTTATCAAAGCCTAAGTAAGTAGCTACCCCAAAGTATTGTAATACCTCTACCGCAACGGCAAAGACAAAGATACCCCCAATGAGCTTCTTTTTGTGTTTCACTTTCACAAATGAAAGCACTAAGTAGTACAGCAAGATAACCACCAACACATCGCCTATATAGCCCCTTATAAAGCCTATACGGCTAAAAACAGTAGCAATGAGCAGCTCAACTCCCAGCAAAGCCAAAGCCCACACAAAGTATTTTGGGTTAAATGTAAGTTTCATCTTTATAAAAGGCTTTCGCCATTAAGGTTTGTAGTAAGCGCTTCGGTCATAAAATCAAAGAAAGGGCGCATAGCCAGCAGTCCGGCAGTTACGTTTTTCTCAAAATCCTTTGCCAAAACATCATTTGGGGTATAATCGTGTTTTAACAAAAATTGTTTTTTGCGCAAGTAATCAATCATAGGGTCGTTTTTATCAAAGTCCTTAGGGGCAGTTTTCAGTTCGTCGCCCCACAGTTTGCCGTCAAACTGTGTTATGATGTCCTTGTGGTTCATTACTTGGGTGAACTCATCGGCGTTAAGTGATATTTCTTGGCGTATACGCAGCAAGTCCTCTTTGTTAGGGTCGAAAAAACCGCCGCCTATAAAAGTATCTTGCGGACTTAAATGCACATAATACCCGCCTCTGTTATGGGGTTGTTTGCGCTGTATGTAGCACCCAAAGTGTGTTTTGTAGGGTGTTTTGTCTTTTGAAAAACGCAAATCACGATAAATGCGGTATATTTTTATAGGGGCAAGGTTATCGTGTTGGGCTAATTCAGTATAGATGTTCTTAAAAAAGGCATCAGCCAACTTTTTAGCCTGCTCATAACTGCTTTTGTGATTGTCAAACCACTCTTTATGATTGTTTTTAGATAGTTCAGTAAGGTAATCGAAGATTATTTGCATATTGTTATAAGTTTCAGGAGGCAAAAGTAATGAATACCCCTATAATAGCCAAATAAAAGAGCAATTATTTTGAAGATAAAGGGAAAATAAAACCCCTTTAGCAGCCACTACTGCCAAAGGGGGGTAGATTATTTAGTATTGTCTATTTTATAAATGTTATCTCCGATAAGAGAAGTCCTAAGGTCTACTTTTTTATGATTGAAATGAAGCTCAGTTAAATAAGCTGTATCACCACAATTTTCAGTTTTGTAATAATAGCCTTTTATTTGCAAAGTATCTGTTTTGTTATCGTATTCCAAGCAGAAAGTTTCTAAGTTCTCTGTAAAAAAAGATTTTAAACCTTCACCTGCACCGCCAATCATTACATTATTATTAGCAAAGGCAAATTTTCCTATTTCGCTTTTTTTGTCGTTTTCTACCTTATATAAAACAGCTGTTTGCTTTGCATTGTAAAAGCTACGAACTAATTTGTTTGTTTCCATTTCATTGTTCATAATAATGATGCTCATAGCAGGAGGTGTATTCATACAAATGATTTCTTCTTTTACAGAATCTTTATTTTGACAGTTAATAAATAGAACCAAGAGTGTTAAATATAGTATTTCTTTTTTCATAGGGCTATTTTTGTGTTATTAAATCAAACTTTTTAGCGTTCTTTTTGTAAGAAAGGAATGTTATTACGCCACAGAAGTAGTGGTTAAAATTGAAACTTCCAAATAATAAATAGAACCAAGAGTGTTAAATATAGTATTTCTTTTTTCATAGGGCTATTTTTGTGTTATTAAATCAAACTTTTTAGCGTTCTTTTTGTAAGAAAGGAATGTTATTACGCCACAGAAGTAGTGGTTAAAATTGAAACTTCCAAATAAAAATACAACTTTTTCTTGCTAAAATCCCCCCTTTGGCAGTGGTGACTGCTAAAGGGGTATGGGTTATTTTAGAATGAAGTCATCGTTTTTAACACCATCAATGTGCAGTTCTTTAAACTGAACAGTACAGCATTTGCCCTGAGTGCCCACATACTCTATTTTATAGCTTTTTGTTTTGTTTTTAAGGTAAAGTGTTTCTGTTTTACCAGTATGCAAAAAGGGAGTGGGGTATACCGACAAAACATCATATCCTTCCTTTTTAGGTATGTCACTACCAAGGTTAAATCTTGTATTGTACTTCTTTTCAGTGTTTTTATCTAATAACTGATAGAAATATACATTTTCTTTATCAAACTCCCCTTTGTCGTTCAAAAAATCTTGGTATAAAGAAGATTTTTTATCAACAAACAAATGAAAATCAACAGGAGGAGAACAGCAATCTATACTCTCCTTGTTTTCTTCCTTTGTACTACATCCTGTTGTTATAAATAAAAAAACTGCAATGATTATTAATACTATTCTTTTCATATATGATTTGGTTTTGCCTCCTCTTTTTGTAAGAAAGGAATGTTATTACCCCGCAAAAGTAGTGATTAAAATTAAAACTTCCAAATTAAAACATAACTTTTTTGCCCAAAGTAAAACCCCCTTTAGCAGCCAGCACTGCCAAAGGGGGTATGGGTTATTTTGCTAAGTAAGGAGCTTCTATTTTTTCACCATTAACGCGTATTTCGTTTATGACAGCTACATCGCCACATTCAGTCTCTTTCATATAGCCATTAACCTCTATTTTATAGGTTTTTGAAGCGTTTTGCAAATAAAGCGTTTCCGTTTTGCCTGTGTACACGTCATTTTTAAACCAAAGCTGAGTGATAATGTTTAAATAAACATTCCCATTAGGAATACTGTCGTGATAAATATGTGTTTTGTATTCTTTCTTTTCTGTTTTTAATAATTTGTATAAGGTAATGTTTTTCGCGTCTATTTCTCCTTTTTTATTTATAAACTCTTTGTAAGGTTCCGATTTTTTGTTGATAGCCAAAGTAAAAATAGGAAGCGGCGGAGAGCAGCTATTCTCTTCTTCCTTATGGCAAGAAATAATACAAACAAGTAATGTTATAAAAAATAGTATTTTTCTCATATCATTTAATTTTTAGCTCTCTTTGTGCAAAGAGAAAGGGTTATTTCTACGAAAAAAGCTAGTAAAAAGCTTTTTAACTTCCAAAAATATAACCCCCTTTAGCAGCCACTACTGCCAAAGGGGTATATGGGTTATTTTAGAATAAAGT
>CAUREJ010000005.1:0-62943 GCA_963523735.1 uncultured Capnocytophaga sp. | reverse complement strand
CAAAGATAATAAATCTTTTATTTATTCGCAATCTAAATTTGTTTGACTATAAATATTTACGTTATGAATACAGTAACAACAAACAACCACATTGCCGAATGGGTATGGGCAATCCTATCAATAGCCTATGTATTGAGTCCCGTCGATGCCATACCCGATGTGCCTGTAATAGGCTGGGTCGATGATTTTTTCGTAGCCTCAGTAGCAGGTCTTAACCTCGTACAAGCCTATGCTTCCGATACCAACCCAAGAGCAGCCCAAGCGCTAAAGCTCATAAAATGGATACTTATCATCTTAGGGGTTGTTGCCATTTTATTAGTATTACTTTTGGGGTAAAACTATTCACCAATTAAACCTTATAACACAATCTCCCCCAAACAGCTGGGACGAGGAGGTGCGCAGCTTTCAGCAGTTAGCAGCTTTAGAAAAACAGTTACAGCCTGCCCTTATCGTTTTCGTGAGCAAAAAAGCTTATGAGTCGTTTGTGAAGGTAGCACAAGCCGAAGGGGCTACTGCCTTGCTCGCTAAAACCAAGAGCGTACCCCACCCCAATAGTGCGTGGTGGAAAGAGGGATAACGCAGTACGAGGGGCGTAGCGGGAAAGACGAGTTAAAAAGAATTTTAAAAAGTGTTTAAAAGGTTATACCTTAAAAATAAAATGAAGAACAGAGCTTTTGGCTCTGTTTTTTTATTTCCTGCCTAAAATCGAAATCCCTATGGCACAACTCAAACAGCGCTTGCGCTGGCAATAGTGCTTGTATTGCTGTAAGAGGGCTTGGGTATCAAAAGCGGTGGAAGGAGTGCTGCCTAATAACTTAAACTGGGTGATAAGGCTGTTGGTTTCAGGCGGAATAGCGCGCATTTGGACTATGAGCGTGTCGCTTATATCTTTTCCTAAATGCTGGTAATAGGCGTATTGTAGGGGTATAAGCACATTTATCCAAATAAGGGTAATCAGGCTTGTACTTATGGGCTTCTTTACTTTTTTAGAGGTTTTAGTAAAGGTATAATGGGTTTCCCAAAAGGGGGAAACTCCTACCGAAAAAAGCTGTTGGATAGCAGTAGGGGTATTGGCGGTGAGAAGGAGTGAGAAAAGTGATTCGTGCGTTTCGTATAGCTGGGCGAGTTGTGAGAGCCGGATAGTAGGAAACCCCTGAGGGCGTAAGCCTGTAAAGTGTACAGTTGTGGTGGTAGGGGTTAAGTTGTATTTGTGCTGTAGGTAATGGTAGTTTTGCAGCAGCTGTTGGGGGTAGGTAAGCTCACTTTCTTGGGGTAGTATATTGGCTTGCCCCAGTAGGAGGGCTTCTAAATGTAGGGGGTGACTTCGCTCTTTGCGAATGATGCCAAAATCGAGCTGCTTACCAAGCTGCAAGAAGACTTCGCCATTTACGGTGCCTCCAAAAGCTTTTAGGAGCATACAGAAAAGTACTTTTTCCCAGTCGGAATTGACTGCTTGCCGCAGTTGGTGTACCGCCGTTGCTTTTTCTTCTAACCGTTCTACAAAAAGGCGTTCACTCCACGCAAGTGAGCTGATGGCAGGCACGCTGGCGTAGTGCTTTTCACAGGGGATAAATTGGTGCGGAGGGGTTATAGTCGTTCTATATCTGTCCAAAAGGTCAGGACTGATAAGGCTATGGAGTTCTAAGGTAGGCAGAGGCTGGTTGTATTGGTCAAAAACTTCGATGTCGTGTTCCCATACCACGTGCAGAATAACGTTGCGGTAGGCGGGGTCTTGCTGGTGTTGGTGTAGGTACCAGTGAGATGATTTGAGGTGCATCTCCACATTGCCTGCCCACTGCTGCCCTGCTATGATGAGCTTTGCATTTTGGAAGTCCGGACCCGAAAGGGTATTGTACTCACCAAAGGATAGTATTTGCAGCGGCTCACCTGTAACAAGTACCGTGCTGAGGGGTATTTTTTTGTATTGCCAAAGGTAGTGTAAAAAATCTTCTTTCATAGTTCGGTTAAAGGGAAGAGAGGTAAGTTTTTTATGGAGTGGGTAGCTTGAGTTTCTTTTCAGCAAACAAAAAGAGGCGGTAATACAGAGCCGTTAAAACAGCCCCTATGGCAAGCCCTACCAACACATCGGCTGGGAAGTGTACGCCTAAGTAAATACGGCTATAGCTCACTATTAGTGACCATAGCAATAGCAAGGGTACTATGTAGCGGAGGTGTTTTTTTAGCAATAAACCAAAGAAGACGGCTATTGCCATAGTATTGGCTGCGTGAGCCGAGAAGAAACCATACTTCCCCCCACAAATTACAATGCGCATCTGGTTGATGAGCGCTTGGTCGTGACAGGGGCGAAAGCGTTGGAATCCGTATTTAAATAGATTGGCTAATTGGTCGGTAGTGGTGATGATAAGGGCGATGAATACCAAGATAAGCACTACTTGTTTCCAGTGGAAGTACTTGAAACAGAGGTACAACAAGCAAAGGTACAGAGGCACCGAGGCAAGGGGGTGGGTAATGAACAGCCAAAAGCTATCGGCTGCAGGAGTGCCCAGTCCGTTTAGGTAGCACAGTAGTTGCTTATCTTTTTCAATAAGGTATTCTAACATTGTTTATTTGCGTTTTTTCTTTTTCTTAAAGGCTTGTTGCAGGGCTTCAGCCGATTTTTTACGGCTACCTCCTTCGCGTTGTCCTTTTTTGCGGCTTCTTCCCTCATCGGTGCGTTTGCGGCTGTCACTGCTTTGTTTCCTACCGCCGCGCTCTCTGCCTGCTCCTTTGCTGGATAATTCTACATTGATGAAACGCCCGTCCATTTGGAAATCGTTAAAGGTATCCATCACCAAGTCGGTAGCAGAGGCATCGGTATTGAAGAAAGAGAAGCTATTTTTTACATCTACTTTAAAAACGTCGTCACGACCTAAATTAAGGGTAGCTTTTAGGAAGTCTTTTAGGCTTTTCCAGTCGTAGCCATCGCGTTCGCCTATATTGATAAAGAAGCGTACTTCATCGGAGTTGCTGCCGCCATTGTTGTGAGCGCCTTTTTCATCATCAACCGATAAGTTTTCAGCGTTTTTGTAATAGTTAAAGAAGCGGGTAAACTCTACCGAGAATATTTTTTTGATAAGTTCTTCACGGTCTAAGCCTTTTAGTTCTTTGTATATAGCGGGCAGATAATCATCGATAGCGGGGTTTACTTCTACGTTTTTGAGGTTATTAGCCAAGTGATACAGTTGTATTTCACATATTTCCATACCCGTAGGCAGTTGTTTCTGCTCAAAAGGCTGCCCTATCATTTTTTCGATAGTTTTAATTTTCTTCACCTCACTTTTTGGCAAAATAACCATTGATATACCCGATTTACCTGCGCGCCCCGTACGACCACTGCGGTGGTTATAGGTTTCGGTTTCGTCGGGCAGTTGGTAGTGTATTACGTGGGTAATATCATCAACATCAATACCTCGGGCAGCCACATCGGTAGCTATGAGCATTTGTATTTGTCGGGCGCGGAATGATTTCATCACCAAATCACGTTGGTTCTGACTTAGGTCGCCGTGTAGGGCAGCAGCGTTATAGCCGTCCTCAATAAGTTTTTCGGCTACGGCTTGCGTATCACGTTTGGTGCGGCAGAACACTACCGAGAAAATATCGGGGTTAGCATCGGCTAATCGTTTGAGAGCCTGATACCTATGGCGTCCGTTTACTAAATAGTACTCGTGCTGTACGGTATTAGTAGCTTGGTTACGAGTTCCTACGGTAATTTCGATAGGTTTGCGCATAAAGCGGCGGGCTATTTTAGCTACCTCGTTGGGCATAGTAGCCGAGAAGAGCCAAGTACTTTTGTCCTGTGGAGTGTGTGATAGGATAGCGGTAATATCCTCATAAAAGCCCATATTAAGCATTTCATCGGCTTCGTCCAATACGCAATAGCTGATATTGGTAATATCGACGAACTCGCGGCGTATCATATCTTGCATACGTCCGGGAGTAGCTACGATGATTTGAGCACCTTTTTTCAGGCTACGAGCTTGTTCTTCAATACTTGCGCCGCCGTATACAGCTACTACATTTACCTTAGGGAGGTATTTGGCATAATTGCGGAGCTCGGAGGCTATTTGCAAGCACAGTTCACGAGTGGGAGAAAGGATAAGCCCTTGAGTTACACGGCTATCGGTATCGATAAGTTGTAGAAGGGGGAAGCCGAACGCGGCTGTTTTACCAGTGCCCGTTTGGGCTAAAGCTACCATATCGGTATTGTCAGCTAAAAGGGTAGGGATAGCTTTTTGCTGGATTTCGGAAGGGGTTTCAAAGCCCATATCACTGATGGCTTTGAGGATAGGTTCATCAAGACCTAATTGTTCAAATGAATTCATTGATGCAATTTGTAAATTAGCAAATTTGCTAATTTTGCCCATTTGCTAATGTTTTTTAAAGTGCAAAGGTACAACATTATTTGTAAATAGCTGTTATTGAGGGGGAAAAATATTTTTATAAGTTTTTTTACTATCTGATTATTAGGGGATTAGGAAATTAGGAAATTTTAGTGTTAGTATTTAGTCTTTAGTCGCTAGCAGGCAAAACAAGTCAAAATTGTCTAACAAATCTAAAACCCCGATAGGTTTGAGGAGTTAGGCAGGGTAGGGAAATTAGCAAATGAGGAAAATGGGGTGTTTGGGGGATTTTGTTGCGAATAATGTAAAGTGAGGGAGTGCTGTTTATATGCTTGATATTCAGTAATGTAACGCTTATCCTTCGCTCACCCTTCGCTCACCCTTCGCTCACCCTTCGCCCTGCCTTCGAGGTGGTTCTAAGTTGGTTTCAGCAACGATTTTTATGTAATAAACTGATTTTTAATGGATTATGGTTTTTGGCTGAAAAAAGGGGTTGGGTTGGTGATTTTTGCATTATTCGCAATGAAAATGGCAAAACCTAAATTCAAGTCATAAACGTAACTTTTTGCTTTTTTCCTTGTTATTCAATAAGTTAACGTTTCCTCCATTATTAATAGCTTGCAAATATACCTCTTTTGGACTCATATAACCAAATCTTTTTCGAGGTCTATTATTAAGTTTTTCTTCTACCCTTTTTAATTCTTCTTGGCTTACAAACCTCAAATCAGCTCCTTTTTGGAAGTATTGTCTTAATAAGCGATTATAATTCTCATTAGAACCTCTCTCCCAGCTGTGGTATGGATGTGCAAAATAATAGTCTAAATTAAACTCTTCGGATAGCTCTTTATGTTTAGAAAACTCCTTACCATTATCAGAGGTTATTGTGTGTATAGTTAATTGATTTTCAGTTATTAATTTAGCTATCATTTTCTTTGTATAGATTGCTCCTTTACAAGGCAAATGCCCCAATAAAGTATACCCTGTAGCCCTATCATTAAAAGTTAAAATAGCTCCTTTATGATTAGCTCCTAAAACTAAATCAACCTCATAATCGCCTACACGTATTCGTTTATCAACGATTTCTGGTCTGAGGTCTATACTTTTTCTATCACTAATAGCTTCATTAGATTTGGAAGATCCTCTTTTTTGATACCTTTTCCCTTGATTTCTAAGGTGTTTGTGTAATTTTCCTCCTTTTTTCTTATCTTCCCAAACAAACTTATAAATCGTTTCGTGAGAAATGGTTCCCAGTGTTGCTGCAATTTGTTCTGGGCTATAATCTTCTTTTAACAAGGCAATTACTTGCTCTTTTATCTCATCTGTAAAGCGTACCGCTTTCTTTTTCTTCTGCATTCTATTTAGGTAAAAATGATGAGCTTCCTCAGCATTATATATGCCTGTTTGAGGGTTAGAATTTCTTTTAATTTCCTCATTTACAGTTTTTTTAGGCAAGCCCATTTCTTTTGCAATTTGAGCTCTTTTTAAATTAATTTGCAGATAAGCTTCTATTTTGTATCTTTGCCCCAGTGAAATATGACCCATAATTTGTATATTATATTTTTATAATTCAACGAAAATGCAAATATGAGGATTTTTTTCATTAGGCAAGGAATTTTCATTTGATTTTTCCTTGCCTTTTTGTTTTTTCATTTTTTGTCTGCATGCAGACAAAAAATGAAAAAACAAACTCTCCTCAAAAGTTACGTTTATGACTTGAATTTAGGAAAAGATGTATTTTCTTCAATTTTACCTTTTACACACCATATACTTAAAAAATGTTATTTGCTCATTTGTCATTATTTTCCTACCTTTGCCCCCGTAATTCTAATAAAAATGCTCACAAAAGAATACATCAAGGAAATAAAACACAATAGCCAAGCTGATTTAGAGCAACTTATACAAAGTAATATCCACAATAGCGGTAATCTTACCTTTATTTTGGAGAATCTGGGAAAGTTGCCTATTTCCTATAATCCTAATTGGCTACTTCCCTTACTTGATTATGACAATGAACAAGTACGCTTTTGGGTAGTAAAAAATCTCGGAAAACTAAAATCTGAAAATGTGCTTGTTTATTTAGAAAAGGTAGCTAAAACTGATCAAAGTACTCTTGTAAAGCGAGAGGCTATCTCGTCAATGGGCAGGCTTAGAGACGAAAAAACTCAAAAAACCTTATTAAATAACCTTTATAACGAAGATCCGAAAATTGTAAATCAAGCTATTCGTGGGCTTTTGGTCTTCAAAGGAGATAAAAAGATAGACCTTGCTCTTAAAAAACTTATCGAACACGAAAACGAAATGGTGCGAAGTGTAATTTACAAGGAATATTTTGCTCAAGAAAAAAAGAAAAAGTCTATCATTCCTCACACTGAAACTTATCCTTTCCTAAAAAATGTGGTAGTTAATGGCGATGTGAGAGAAGTACTTAAAAATGTACCCGATGAGAGTATACACCTAACATTCACCTCACCGCCTTACTACAATGCCCGCGATTATTCTATTTACCCAAGCTATGAAGCTTATCTATATTTTTTAGAAGAAGTCTTTCAAGAGACCTATCGCATTACCAAAGAAGGACGTTTTCTTATTGTAAATACTTCTCCTGTGATTGTCCCCCGTATCAGTCGTGCTCATTCCAGCAAACGATACCCTATCCCTTTTGATATTCACCATTTCTTAGTGCAAATGGGTTGGGAATTTATTGATGATATTATCTGGCAAAAACCTGAATACAGTGTAAAAAATAGGATAGGAGGCTTTCAACAACACCGTAAACCCTTAGCTTACAAACCCAATACTACGACCGAGTATTTAATGGTTTATAGAAAAGAAACTGAGAAACTTATTGATTGGAATATACGCCAATATCCGCAGGAGATAGTAGAAGAAAGCAAGGTAGCTGATGGTTTTGAAACTACCAATGTTTGGCAAATACACCCTAAAGCTGACAAAGTACATTCGGCTATATTCCCTATAGATTTATGCAAGCGTGTGATAGAATATTATTCTTTCAAAGGCGATTTAGTATTCGATCCATTTGCAGGTAGTGGTACACTAGGGCGGACTGCTAAGAGCTTAGGTAGAAACTTTTTCCTTACCGAAAAAGAACAAAAATACTTTGAGTATATGAAGACTTTTCAAAAAGGAGATGATATATTCTGCCCAAAGCACACTCAATTTCTAACCTTAGACGAGTTTAAACAAACTATATTATGACGCTTACAGACCAAATTATAAAAAACATCATCACACGAGTAGTCAAATCTGAAGACTACCGAATCGAAATCGTAAATCTTATCAATGCTGAGTTTCTACAATTCTCTATAGACTTTTTTAAAAAAGTAGTGAATGCTAAACTCAATAGCGAAGATATTACCATAGATTGGTACAAACAACATTTTATGGCAGCAACGCTTCCTTCTGATGATATTGCTATCAATGCAGGACTCAATATGAAAACCATAAGCAATATGTATGGCTCAGCCACACGCTCTATAGTTATTGAGGCTTCTAATGAGCACTTTGAGACGCTATATCAGAGCATTCAAACCTTAGTAGAGATTGAAGAAGGTATAGACTTAACCCTCACCATTAAGCTAAAAGGAGTAAGCGTTGATTTGAATGTAAGCGAAAGCCTTATTGTTATCAATACCTTAGCTGTAAAGCGGGCAGCATTAAGAGGAGGACTCTGGAGTACTGCAGGCAAAAGTGCTGAAAAATACTTAATGCTTACCCTATGCAAGTTATACCAAGTGCCTGAAAGCAATTACGATGCCTCACATTTTGTAAAAGATAAAGGCAAAAAGGTAGATAGAGAAATTGACTTCTATTTGCTCAATGGTAAGCAAAAATACCTTTGTGAAGTGAAGCTAATGGGAAAAGGGAACCCTGAAAGTGCTGATGCTATCATAGCTCGAAATACTAATGTATTTGTAGCTGACACTCTTTCTACTCAAAACAAAAACCAATGTGACCAATTGGGCGTCCACTGGGTTGCCTTACGTGATTCTAACGGTTATGAGCGTTTTGGTCAAGCTTTACGAGCTCTTGGTATTCCTCATCAGCCCTACAGCGGAAACCTAACCGATGATCTTCCAAAAATAGTAGAAAGCCTGTTTTAATAGCACTTTTTCTACACAAAAAACGCTTTTAACTAATTGCTAATTAAAATTTGTTTTGTATCTTTGCCGCAAATTTTACAGCCGTATGAAAAAGAAAAAAACTATTATTATCATTGCTGTTGTCCTTGTATTAGTAACCTTGGTGGTGGCTAAAAAGGCAGGTTGGTTGGGTGATGAAAACCCTGCTCCTAATGTCGATATCCAAAAAGTAACCCCTACAACCATAGTGCAGAAGGTGTCGGCAACGGGAAAAATACAGCCTGAATTGGAAATTAAACTGTCGTCGGAGGTGTCGGGAGAGATTATTGAACTGCCGGTAAAAGAAGGACAGATGGTAAAAAAAGGTGATTTATTAGTCAGTATTAATCAAGATATTTACCAATCCATAGTAAAACGCAGTGCCGCGAGCTTGGAAACTGTTCGCGCCAGCTTGCAACAGGCAGAAGCTACCCTAAAAGAGGCTGAAGAAAGCTATAAACGCAATAAAGTACTTTTTGAAAAAGGCGTTATTTCTAAATCTGATTGGGACAAAGCGACCTCGGCTTATGAGGTGGCTAAAGCCTCACGTGAGTCAGCTCACTTTAACGTACAGAGTGCAATGGCTAGCGTGTCCGAAGCCCAAGATAACTTAAAGAAAACTCTTATCTATTCACCTGCTACTGGTACTATTTCAAAACTTAATGTAGAATTGGGCGAACGTGTGGTAGGTACTATACAAATGACCGGTACCGAGATTATGCGCGTGGCAAACCTCAATAATATGGAGGTGGAAGTAGATGTGAATGAGAATGATATAGTGAAAGTAAACGTAGGCGACTCGGTGAATGTGACCGTTGATGCCTACCTAAAACGCATCTTTAAAGGTACGGTTACTAATATAGCTAATACCGCCAACGCTACCGCAAGTGTAGACCAAGTAACCAACTTTAAGGTGAAAATTCATATAGAAGAATCATCGTATACCGACCTTTTGCAGGGTAAAGCCGCAGGATATTCGCCTTTTAGGCCTGGTATGACCGCCACCGTAGATATTATAGCCGAAACCAAAAAAGATGTGGTGGCAGTGCCTATCAGCGCTATTATAGTGAAAAAGAAATCGGAAATAAACCCCGATACCCCTAAAGAACAAGCCGATGAACGCCAAGAGGCTGTATTTGTGCTGAAAGACGGCAAAGCAGTGCTTCGCGCTATAACTACAGGTATACAGGATAATGTGAATATTGAAGTCCTTTCGGGCGTCGATAAAGACGAGGAGATTATCACAGGTCCTTATGCTACTATTACTAAGGACTTAAAAAATGATGAAGCTGTAAAAATAAATAAATAACAATAATATGAAAAGATTTTTATCATTAATGGGGGTAGCTATGTTGCTACTTACCTCGTGCTCAAAAAAAGATGAGAACCTAAAAGTAATTCCCAAAGACGCCATTTGCGTGCTGTCGTTCGATTTGAAATCGCTTAGTGAAAAAGCCGATGTGAAGGAATTGCAAAACCTCAAATCATTCCAGAAACTAAAAGCCGATTTAAAAGAAGATGGCGGTGCTTTTGGAAAGTTGTTCGAGGAACTCATTGCCGACCCTATGTCGTCTGGTATTGATTTGAGAAAAAACATTTACAACTTTTACCTTAATGAGAATACCGATTTGTTGATAGGAGTTTCAGCAGTACTTCAAAGTGATAGCAAATTCAAGGATTTTGTTGGTAAAGTTTACCAAGCAGGAGGAAAGACTGTTGATATTGAGACAGTTGATGGTCGTAAATTAGTACAAATAGAATCGAACGTACTCCTATCGTGGGACGGCAATAAGGCATTGCTCCTTGTAGGTACCTCAGGAAGAGGTAATTACAAAGAAAAACTTAAACAGTTTTTCTCCTTGGATAAAAAAGAACAGGTAGCCAATGTAGAGGGCTTTGACGATTTTGTAAGCGGACAAAAAGACATTAATGTATGGCTTAACTTTGGTTCGGTATTCGATGCTGCTTCTATGGGTATATTAGGTTCGGCTTACCAAAGTATGCTGGCACAGCAAAAGGATACTAAAATGTATGGCTTTGTTGATTTTGGTAAAGATAAAATCGAGTTTAAAGCACACGCTCTTTACGGTAAGGAATACGCCCAATTACTGAAAAAATACAACGTGTACGACGCTTCTTTTAACAAGGAGTTACTTCGCTATTTCCCCGAAAAAATGTTTTTTGAATTAGGCGGTGCTCTCAATATGAAAAACTACTATGAACTGCTTAAAACACAGTTTGAAAAGATTGTTAGCGAAAAAGAAATTGAAACGGAATTAGCTAAAGAAGGACTTACAAAGGATAATGTGATGAACCTATTAGGTGGTAGCTATGTGTTTGGCTTAACAGGCTTTGAAAACAAAACGTATACCACTTCTACTTTGCGTTATGATGAAACTATCGACGATTATCACTGGGTAGAAGAAGAAAAAGAGTCGTTCTTGCCTGTGTTAAGCTTAGCTCTTGATCTAAAAGACAAAACTATTATAGATAAGCTGGTAGCAAAACTTGATTTGGTAAAACAAAACGATTACTATTCATTAAAGAAATTGGTAGAATCCGACTTCTATTTTGCTTATACCGATAAGATGTTATTCGGTAGTACCAATGCACAACAAGTAGAGGCTTTCTTAAAAGGTGGGGTGGCTAACAACGCCGAAAATACTGACTTTGCTACCCAAGCCGCCAATAGCTTGCTTTATGCTAAGTTAGACCTTAATATTGATAATTACCCTGCTGCTCTAACCGAAGAAATAAGAAATATAGGGGGTGCCGACGAGAAAAGAGTGCTTGATATATGGCAAAAATATTCCGATAATATAGTGCTAAAACGAGTAGATAACACCTCTGCCGAGTTTGTGTACAACCTTAAAAGAGTAGAGAAAAATATTCTTAACAGTATATTTAAGGATTTAGACGCATTAAGATACAATGAAGATTAAATTAAAGTGCATAAAACCCGTATATATGTCGGAAGAGGAGGTATCTTCTTCCGACATTTACTTACAAAAGGAAGTGGAGTTTGAACAAGGGCAACGATACCTCATCAGAGCGCAATCGGGGCAAGGGAAAACTTCACTTTTGAATTTTATTTATGGGCTAAGCTTTCATTACGATGGACAGATTACTTACGATGATCAGTTTGTAAGGAAAGAGGTAGAACAGTACAGAGTGAATAGGCTTAGTTATGTGTATCAGGATTTAAAACTTTTTCCCTCACTTACGGCTTTTGAAAATATAGTGCTGAAGAATAAGCTTACGCACTACAAAACGGAAGCACAGATTAAGGCGCTTATAAGTAGGGTAGGGTTGGAACATAAAGCCGATGTTTTGGTGCAAACGCTTTCACTGGGGCAGCGGCAGCGCATAGCTGTAATAAGGGCTTTGTGTCAGCCCTTTGATTTTTTGTTGTTAGATGAGCCTTTTAGCCATTTAGACGAGGTTAATACCGCTATTTTGGTAGAAATGATAGAGGAGGAACTTCGCCAGCGCGGCGCAGGCTTGTTGGTTACTTCATTAGGGGGGAACGAACATTTTCAGTATGATAAGAAGTTGGATTTAGGTAAGAGATAAGGGGGATAATACTATGATTTACAAATTACAAAAGAATACGCTGGTAAAGTCGCAGGTGGTGGGCTATGCGCTAACCCTTTGTATTGGGGTGTGCATACTGCTTACAGTGGTGCAATTGTACTATGATGTGAAACCCCTACTGCAACAGCAAACAGATGTGTTTTCAAGCAAATATGCCGTAGTGAGCAAGCATATTTCGGCTTTTAGAACAGTAGATAAAAGTGGTATTTATTTCAGTACCGATGAACAGGAGGCTTTGGAAAAAGAGCCTTTTGTGAAAAGTATATCGCACTTTACGCCCGCAACCTTTAAGATAGGGGCTTATACGGGTAAAGATGCTAACTTACCTTTGTTTTACACTGATCTTTTTTTTGAAAGTATTCCCGATAAATACCTCGATGTACAGGCTGAAGATTGGCAATGGCAGCAAGGCAATAGCTTTGTGCCTATTATCATTCCCGAAAGTTACCTGAACTTGTACAACTTCGGTTTTGCCGAAAGTCAGGGCTTGCCAGTGTTTTCAAAAAGTACCATTTCACAAATTAGCTTTCACTTAGAGGTGAAAGGCAATGGAAAACAGGATAGTTATGAAAGTAGGATAGTAGGATTTTCCAGTAAGATAAATTCTATTTTGGTGCCTCAGCACTTTTTGGATTGGGCAAATAAGGAGTATGGCAATAGCCAAACGGCTAATACAAGTCGCCTGTTAGTGGAGTTTGAAGACCCATCGGACGAGCGCGTGTTGGAGTATTTCAACGCAAATGACCTGTCGATTAACAAAGATGAGTTGGAACTGAGCAAAATGAGCTTTTTCTTTCATTGGGCTTTACTCTTTGTATTTGCTATAGCACTTATTATTATAGTGCTATCGGTAGCGTTTATTTTGTTAAGTATTAACTTAATCATTCAGAAACACAAGGAACAGATAGTGAATCTGTACTATCTGGGGTACAAGGTACGGCATATAGCTAAGTTTTACCAAATAGTGGTAAGTGTGGTTACCTTGCTATCGGTAGGGGTAGCGGTAGGGATAAGTATGTACGTGCGGAAACTCTATACCCAAAAGCTAAACACCTTGTTTGAGTTTGGCAATGAACAGGGTATTTTGTTGGTTTCGGCAGTAGTAGTGCTGTTGGTATTGGGGGTGTTATACAATTATTTGGTACGCCGAAGCATTGGCAAATTGGCAAAATAGAAAAAAGCACTTATTTGTATTAAAATAGTTTCTTTCTTATTTGGTTAATTAGTATTTTTTTGTAATTTTGCGCCCTAATAATAATTTAAAAACTAATTATATATGGAAGCTTGGATTGTAGCCATTTTCTTTATTGGTTATTTCTGTATCACTACTGAGCATCAGATAAAAGTTGATAAAACGATTTCGGCTTTGGCTATGGCAGTGATTTGTTGGACACTTTTAAAAGTGTTTAATCTTGATGTATTAGAGGTAGTAAACAGTCAGTTAGTGCCTGTGGATGCCGCTAACAATGCAGGAGCTATAGATAAAGCCTTGCAACATCATTTAGCCGAAACGGCTGAGATTTTATTCTTCTTAATCGGTGCTATGACCATTGTTGAGGTTATTGATATGCACCGCGGTTTTGAGATTATCAAACGAGTAATCCGCACACGTAGTAAAACTAAACTACTTTGGATTATGGGTATTATTGCTTTTTTCCTTTCAGCAATTATTGATAACCTTACTACTACTATTATTCTTGTTACTATTTTGCGCAAGCTTATCCCCGACCAAAAAGAACGTATTTGGTACGCTTCGTTGGTAGTGATAGCAGCTAATGCAGGGGGTGCGTGGTCGCCAATAGGTGACGTTACCACTACTATGCTTTGGGTGAAGAACAAAGTAAGTGCTGCTAAATTGGTGGAATATGTGTTTATCCCATCGGTAGTGTGCTTAATGGTGCCTTTGTTTATCGCTTCGTTCTTACCTGTATTTAAAGGGAAAGTAGAAAGCCCAGGCGGTGGTTTAGGTACAGTTTACAAAAGTAGTACCCCTGTGCTTATCATCGGTATATTATCTATTATATTTGTTCCTATTTTCAAATCGCTAACTCACTTGCCTCCTTATATGGGTATGTTATTTGCGTTGGCTACTATGTGGTTTGTATCCGAAAAGATGAAACCTACCAGTGAACTATCGGAAGAGGAACACGAAACCTTTGGTATACACCGCGCTTTAGGACGTATAGAGTTCTCAAGTATCTTGTTCTTCTTAGGTATCTTATTGGCAGTGGCTTCATTGCAAACCATAGGAACATTGTTCAACTTTGCTCAGTCCTTAAACCAAGCTATTCCGAGTGAAAACGTAGTGGTATTGTTATTAGGTATTGCTTCGGCAGTGATAGATAACGTGCCTTTGGTGGCAGCCAGTATGGGTATGTTCCAAGAAGGTTTGGATGCTGGGGTATGGCACTTTATAGCCTACGCTGCTGGTACCGGAGGTAGCTTGCTTATCATAGGTTCGGCTGCAGGAGTTGTAGCTATGGGTATGGAAAAGATTAGCTTCTTCTGGTATGCCAAGAATATATTGTGGATGGCACTTTTAGGTTTTGTGTTAGGTTTCCTTACCTTAGTAACCTTTGAGGCTTTACACATATTTGGATAAAAACAAAGAATGGAGAAAATATCACTTTGTGAGGGGAAGCGTTTGCAGCTATCTGGGTCAAAATCGGAGAGTAACCGAGCCTTGTTGCTGCAAGCGCTTTATCCTTTTTTAAGTATAGGCAATCTTTCGGCAGCCGATGATACCGTTATTTTGCAACAGGCTTTGCAAAGTACTTCATCTGCTATCGATGTACGGCACGCTGGTACAGCTATGCGTTTTCTTACCGCTTACTTTGCTGCCCAACAGGGGCGCAAGGTGCTACTTACAGGCTCAGAACGTATGTGTGAGCGCCCGATAGCTCCTTTGGTAGAAGCTTTGCAACCACTGGGGGCTAAGATACGTTATGCGCAAAAGGAAGGGTTTCCGCCTCTGTATATTGAGGGGCAAGCACTCACCGCTACCGAGGTGAGCGTGGAGGGTAGCCTTAGCAGTCAGTACATTACTGCCTTACTACTTATAGCCCCTAAACTGCCTAACGGACTTACCTTGCACCTTACAGGAACGCTTACCTCAATGCCTTACTTGCAGATGACGGTAGCTTTCTTAAAGTATCTGTTAGGGGGCGATAAGGTAGCATTTGAGGATAATACTATTACTGTAAAACCTGTAGAAGAACTTAAAGAGCGGCATTGGCAGGTGGAGTCGGACTGGTCATCGGCTTCGTATTGGTATAGCTTTGTGGCTCTGTCTCCTATAGGCACACGTTTGAGTTTGACGCACTTTAAGCAAGATAGCTTGCAGGGCGATAGTGCTTTGCAGCAGTTATATACCGCTTTTGGGGTAACTACTGCTTTTGAAGGAACTGAAATTACACTTACTAAAAAAAGTGCGCCTGTCGTTGAGGTTTTTGAAGCCGACCTTAATAACACTCCCGATATAGCTCAAACTATAGCGGTTACTTGTTGCGGCTTAGGCTTAAAAGCTACTCTTACAGGGCTGCACACTCTTAAAATAAAAGAAACAGATAGGTTGCAAGCCTTACAAACAGAGCTTAGTAAGTTAGGGGCAGAGGTAACTATTACTGATGATAGCTTACACTTAGCAGCTTGTGAAAAACTTACTGCCGATGTGCTGATAGCTACCTATAATGACCATAGAATGGCAATGGCTTTTGCTCCGCTACTGCTAAAAACACGCTTAGAGATAGCTAATAAGGAAGTAGTGAGCAAGTCGTACCCTGAGTTTTGGGCTGATGTAGAGAAGGTTTGTAGGAGTTAAGAAAGAAGTTAATGTACAGGGTGTATCATTATATAAAGCAGCATAGATGGGCTGCTATTTTTTTATTTGCGGCGTGGTTACTCATTGCGGCTTATGGCGTTATGCAGTTGCGTTTTGAGGAGGATATAACCAAAGTACTACCTCAGAATGATAAAACGACGCTTACCTCGAAGGTGCTGAAACAACTCAACTTTGCCGATAAGGTATCGGTAATAGTAAGTGCCGAAAACCCAGCTTCCGCAGCCGATATGCTCTCGGTAGCCGAGCAGCTACGCGATAGCCTTGCTACACTTACCGATTACGTGAGTGGTATACAAGGAATCGTAAATGAAGATGAGATAGAAGCCACGTGGGAATTTGTATATGCACATCTCCCTTTATTTTTAGAAGAACAAGACTATACTTATTTAACCGACCGCCTTACCCCCGATAGCTTACAGCTAATGGTACAAAATCAGTATCGCGCCCTGCTTACTCCGGCAGGTATGGTAGCCCAACAATACATAAGGTGTGACCCCTTGGGGCTTACTTTTAAAGGACTACAAAAACTACAAGCCCTAAGCGCAGGGGCAACTATGCAGCTGCAAAACGGTTTTCTCACTACCCCAGATGGGCGGCATATTCTCTTTTTTCTCAATCCTAAATACGAGGGCAATGACAGCGGTCACAACGCTGCTTTTGTGGCGCACCTCAATAGGCTATCCGATAGTGTGAATGCCCAGTACAAAGGCAAGGTGCGCACTTACTTCTTCGGAGCTCCTTTTGTATCGGTTAGTAACGCTTCTCAAATAAAAACTGATATTTTTTCTACGGTACTTATTTCCTTTACGGTGCTTTGCCTACTGCTGATGTTTTTTTACCGCAGTGTGTATATCCCGCTGATAGCTTTTATCCCCTCGCTGTTTGGGGTGCTTACCGCTTTAGCATTGCTATATGTGCTGAAAGGCACTATTTCGGCTATTTCTATCAGTATGGGGGCAGTACTACTGGGGGTAACTATCGATTATTCACTGCATATCCTCACCCATTACAAAGTAACGCATAGTACCCGCGAATTGTACCGAGCAGTGACCCTACCTATACTGCTTAGCAGTGTAACTACCGCTATTTCGTTTTTGTGCTTGCTGTTTGTCCATTCAGAAGTGATGCAAGATTTAGGTCTTTTTGCATCGATAGGAATAATGGTATCAGCTTTATTGTCGTTGGTATTAGTGCCGCACTTGTACCGAGCTAATAAAACTGTGACAGTGCGCAAAACGCTGTTAGATAGGGTAGGGGCGTACCCCTTCCACCATAACAAATGGGTAGTGGCAGTGTGTTTAGTGGCTATTGTAGTCAGCTTTTTTTACTTTCACAGGGTGAAGTTCAATGGCGATATAGCCAACATCAACTATATGAATGCCCGTACTAAGGAAGCGCAAACGCAATTAGAGGCTATTACCGATAGCGGTTACCAGTCGGTATATGCAGCTGCTTATGGCAATACGTTGGACGAGGCTTTGGAGCGCAATTACCAGCTGTATAGCGCTTTGCAACACTACGTCGCTACCGATAGTATCAAGCATTTCAGTTCGGTTGCCAGCGTGGTACTTCCTACAAAAGAACAACAACAACGCATAAACCAGTGGCAACGCTTTTGGAGCGAACGCCGAACTTCTTTACAAACACAACTACAGCAATACGGGGCAGCCGTCGGCTTTAAAGAAACTACTTATGCCCCTTTCTTCCAACTGCTCAATGAAGACTTTACTCCTATAACTCTCGATACTTATAAAGAGTTATCTGCCTTACCTATCAATGATTTTATTACTGAGAAAGACGGTTTTTACACCATTGCCAACTTAGTGAAACTGCGTGCCGACCAGCGAGAGGCTTTTGTTGCTTCAGCCGAGAAAAGTACCCCAACAGTAGTGATAGACCGCAAGCACCTAAACGAGACTTTCTTAGGCAAACTCAAAGATGATATACTCCTATTGGTAAACTATTCATCTGTAGCTATTTTCTTGATATTATTACTGTTTTTTAGGCGTATAGAGCTTGCTCTCATTGCCTTAGTACCCATAGCGGTAACAGGAGTAGTAACTTCTGCCCTGATGTACTTGTTAGGCATAGAGTTCAATGTGTTCAGTATGATTGTTTGCACCCTTGTGTTAGGGCATTCAGTCGATTTTAGTATTTTTATGACTTGTGCTTTGCAGCGGCAGTACACTAATGGCAAAAACGAGTTGCCTGTGTATAAAACATCGGTGTTATTAGCCTCGATAACTACTTTTTTGGCTATAGGGACAATGATTTTTGCCCAACACCCTGCCTTAAAGTCGATAGCAGCCGTATCGGTGTTAGGTATATTTACAGCCTTAGCCATTACTTTTGTGTTCTATCCTACTTTATTTAGGTTTTTTATCACAAAGAGACCAGAAAAAGGACTTTCACCAGTGAGTTTGCGCCTCTTTTTACAGTCTGTTGGTTTGTTGTTATACTACGGAATATCATCAGTAATTCTATCCAATATAGGGTGGTTAGTGGTAAAACTGCATCCTAAGAAGGCAGGTGCTGTGCGTAAAGTAGCCTCGTGGCTTAGCCAATCGGTATTATATGCTAACCCCTTGGTGCGCAAGCGAATTGAAAACCCTTATCAGCAAAACCTCTCTACCCCTTCGGTAGTGATAGCCAATCACACTTCGTGGTTGGACACCTTAAGTATGAGCCTTTTTACCGATAAACTCACTTATGTAGTGAACCATTGGGTGTATAACTCGCCTTTGTTTGGGCGTTATATACGTGCAATGGGCTTTTTTTTGGCTTCCGACGGAATAGAAAAAGGCTTACCACTCTTTGGCAAGCATCTCAACGAAGGCGTGTCGGTAATGGTATTTCCCGAAGGCAAGCGTTCCGAAACTAATGAAGTACATCGTTTTAGGCAAGGGGCATTTGTAATAGCCGAAACTTTTAAAACCCCCATACTACCCGTTTACATACACGGCACTTCCGATGTGTTGCCTAAAAACGACTTCATCATTTATGACGGTGCCATAACCCTAAGTATAGGCAAGCCCATAGCACCTGCCGACCCTCGTTTTGGCAATACCCCTCGTGAGCGGGCTAAGGCAGTGACAGCAGCCTACCGCCAAACGTTTTTAGAACTCCGCAAGCGGTTAGAGGGCGTAAATTATCTCCAAAAAAAGCTCTTTTTAAATTACCTCTATAAAGAAACTGCCGTAGTGCAAGCCGTAAAAGCCGACTATCAGCGCCACAAAGAAGCCTACCACAAGCTAATACATTCTCTGCCCGAGAAAGCACGTATATTGCGCATAGCCGACGACTATGGTCAGTTGGACTTTTTGCTGCTCTGCACTTATCCACAGCGTGAGGTGCTGGCAGTAATTGCCGACGATGAAAAACGAGCCATAGCACAGCAAAGTTATCTTCTAAAAGTGCGGAAGCTGAAGTATGTGAAGCAGTTGCCCGAAATAGACTTAGAAGGCTGGGAAGTAATTAACTAATCGCACTTCAACAAAAAAAGAAATCTTTTACGCAAAAAAAGTGTTTAATTACAAGCAAGTTATAATAGTGAAAAAAGTATTTTTAATTCTTATTACCTTAGTTTTAGTAAGTTGTGCCGAAGAACAAGTAAGCACTGAAAAAGCTATGTATTTCTGGAAAACACAATTGCAGTTCAGTGATGATGACAAGGCATTTATCCAGCAGAACAACATTCACAAGCTATATGTACGCTATTGTGATATAGGGCTTACCAACGATATTCCTATCCCCATAGCCCCTGTGCGGATAGATACTACCAGCCTGCGCGCAATGACCATTATACCCGTAATTTACATTAAGAATGAGGTGTTTACAGAAATTTCACAAGATAATTACATCGGTGAGCTTGCCAAAAACCTCAGTAATTACATCGAGCAGATAAACAACAAATACGGCATTCACCCCAATGAAGTACAGTTAGATTGTGATTGGACACTAACCACCCAAAAGCCTTATTTTCAGTTTATCAATGATTTAAGAAAGGAAATGCCCCACTACACCTTCTCTGCCACTATCAGGCTGCACCAAGTGAAGTATTTTACCCAAACGGGCGTGCCACCGGTAGACTATGGTGTGCTGATGTACTACAATATGGGGCAGATAACCCCCACAGGGAACAACTCTATTTACTACCGTGATACCGCCCATCGTTATATAGGAAAACTACACCAATACCCTTTGCACCTCAATGTAGCCTTGCCAATGTTCAGTTGGGGGGTACATTCTGTCCGTGATAGGGTGCAAAGTCTTGTAACAGGACTTACCACAGCCGAAATAGAAAATATGCCAACCCTCCAGCTTACCGATATACCCAATGTGTACGAGGTAAAAGAGCAAACCTACTACAAGGGGCGTTTATGGCAAGCAGGCGATAGGATAAAAATAGAAGAGGTAACCGAAAAACAACGGGAAGAGATGCTTCAGGATGTAACAAAAGCTATGAAAAAGCAGCCTAAGGAAGTAATTTTCTTTAGATAAAGAATTAGGGACAAATCAGTAACTTAGCTCAAACGCACCAAACTTTTAGCTATACCCCAACAGAAAATTTTTCTGTTTGAGCCCTGAGCGAACGATAAGCGAAGGATAAGCGAACTATGAGCGAACTATGAGCGAACTATGAGCCTGCGAGCTTCACCCCTCCTGTTTCTGCTAAACACCCAAAAAATAGCATATTTTTCTATTTTTTGACCCAAACGCAGAAAAACTAATTCTCTTCATTTTCCCCTATTTCGTGCCTTTAACCTAAAAACCTAACATTTTTTTTGTCAATTCAAATAAATGTTGTACTTTTGCCGAACTTTAATGAAAATTATATATGGCAACTTACAAAAAGAACGACAACCGACCTAATAAAAATGCGATTTCGGAGCAAGAAAAAGAAGCTCAATTACACAAAGAAAGTACTACCGCCGAGGTGTTCGACGCCCTTGATGCCGGCGCCTCTCGCACTGAAGATTGGGTAAAACGCAATCAGAAAACTATCATTGGTGCACTTATAGCCGTAGCTGTTATAGGCTTAGGATACCTTTTGTACCAACAATTTGTAAAACTACCTAATGAGAGAAGTGCATCGAATGATCTATTCTTTGCTCAGCAATTCTTTGACGAAGCTATGGATGCCGAAAACCCCCAAGCTAAAGACTCGCTCTTTAAAGTATCAATCAACGGCGGAGGTGGTAAATACGGCTTTAAACAAATAGCCGAAAACTACAGCGGTACTCAAGCTGCCAACCTCGCTCAGTACGGTATGGGTATGGCTTATATGCGCTTAGCCGACTATAACAATGCTATCGCCCACCTAAAAGAATTTAATTCGACTGACGAAATTTTAGGAGCTCTTGCTTATGGAAATATAGGCGACGCTTACCTACAACAAAAAAACAATAACGAGGCACTAAATTATTACATCAAAGCTTTTGAATATAGTAATAATGACTTTGTAACGCCATTGTACCTTAAAAAAGCAGGTATTGCAGCCACCTTACAAGGCAAAACAGCCGATGCTATAAAGTACTATGAGCGTATCAAAAACGACTATCCTAACTCTGAACAAGCTCGTACTATCGACATTCTTATAGGAAAAATTAGTCAATAATATTTATTAAAAAAGGTAAGAGGTAAAAGGTAAAAAGTATACTTTTTACCTTTTACCTCTTACCTTTTTAACCGAAAAAGAAATGGCAACAGAAAATAAAAACCTATCGCAATACAACAAAAATGAAATTGGCAATGCCCAACACCTTCGTTTTGGAATCATTACCTCACAATGGAATGAACAAGTAACCTACGGAATGCGCAATGGGGCAATAGCCACCCTTAAAGACTGCCAAGCTACCGATAGTAATATCATCCTTTGGGAAGTGCCAGGCAGCTTTGAGCTTGTACACGCCGCCAAACGAATGTTAGATACCCAGCAAGTAGATGCCATCATTGTAATAGGCTGCGTGATACAAGGCGAAACCAAACATTTCGACTTTGTTTGCCAAGGAGTAACACAAGGAATAGCCCATTTAAATGCCATACAAAGCAAGGTGCCTGTTATCTTCTGCGTCCTTACCGATAACAATCTCCAACAGTCGTTAGACCGTAGCGGAGGTAAGCACGGTAACAAAGGGGTCGAAGCAGCTATTACAGCTATAAAAATGGCAATGCTGGGCAAATAATTGATTATGAAGCATAAATACTTGTTTTTTCTAGCCTGTTACCTTTTGCCAGCCACCTTTTTAAAGGCGCAGGTTCGTGATACTGTTTATATTTTTGATCCTAAGTATTACGCAGGCGATACCATTCAGCTTGCCGAAATAACGCTCTTCGGCAAAGAACGTTCTTTTTCCAATATTGACGAACAAAATAAATACCTCATACTGCGCAGTAGGGTCAAACGAGTGTACCCGTATGCCAAATTAGCTGCCGATAGGCTTCGCGCAATGGAACGAACAATGGATACAATGCAAAATAATCGGCAAAAAAAAACATACATAAAGCGCACCCAGCAGTATATTGAAGAACATTTTACCGAGGAACTCAAAAAGCTATCCCGCTCACAAGGTAAAATCTTAATTAAACTCATTCACCGGCAAACAGGAAAAACAGCCTATGACCTTGTGAAAGACCTCCGTAATGGTTGGAATGCTTTTTGGTATGATAAGACAGCTTGGTTATATGATTTGTCACTAAAAAAAGAGTACGACCCTGTGAATAATGAAGAAGATTATTGGATAGAAGAAATTATTTTAAGAGCTATTAATCGAGGAGAGTTAGAGCCGCAAATACCAGCTTTACAATATAACTTCTCAAAGCTTTCAGAACGTTATAACCAAAAAAAAGCTACAGGAAAATAGAATGAATACACATAACTTTGCTAAGTAAATAAAGGCTTAGCAAAGTTTTTTTCTTATACACTTTTTATATTTCAGTTTTTTTTGTACTTTTGCACCTCAAAAAATAAATACTATTTATGGAGTTATACTACGCTTTTTCAGTTATCATCGTTTTAGCAGCCCTGTTTTCGTACGTAAATGTACGTTACGTGAAGCTGCCTATGACCATAGGTATTATGGTAATAGCTATGATGGTATCAGTAGGCGTACGTTTGTTTGGGGGCGAAATATTTGCAGGGCTTTCCCATAAGTTAGAAGCCTTGTTAGAAGGCTTTGATTTTACCGAAATACTGATGGGAGCTATGCTGAACTTTCTGCTCTTTGCAGGAGCTCTGCATATTAATATCAACGACCTGAAAAACTACAAACTTCCTATTTTTACCTATGCTACTATTAGCGTAGTACTTTCAGCTTTTTTTATATCGGTTCTGTTGTACTACATAGCCCCATTGGTTAATATTAAAATTCCCTATATATACTGCTTGCTTTTCGGAACCCTCATTTCACCTACCGACCCCATAGTAGTGCTTGGAGTACTTAAGCAAGCCAATGTACCCAAACGCATTGAAAATAAAATTACAGGCGAATCTCTTTTTAACGATGGGGTAGCGGTAGTAATGTTTGCCGTAGTGCTTAAGTTAGCCACCAATAGTTCCTTTGAACCCTCATTTAACGCCATTACAAAACTGTTTTTGTTAGAAGCCGGAGGAGGTATTTTCTTAGGCGTTTTATTAGGTTGGATAGCTTCCGAAATGATGAAAAAAGCCGATGATTACCACGTGAGTGTCCTTATTACCTTAGCGGTAGTAATGGGAGGGTTTCTTATCGCCAAAGCCTCACACGTATCATCGCCTTTAGCAATGGTAATAGCAGGGCTTTTTGTGGGGAATGTAGGTAAAAAAGCCAGTAGTGCCGAAAATAAGGACTATCTTGAAAAATTCTGGGCTATTGTAGATGAAATAATGAATGCTATACTTTTCCTATTCATCGGTTTTGAAATGCTGCTGATAGATAATCTTGATGGGCAGTTCCTTTTAGGAGGGGTAGCTATTTTAGTATGCTTGGCAGGACGAGCATTAGCCATTTACATACCTGCCCGAACCATTTTGCGCAAGGCTACTACTTATTCACGAGGCTCACTTATCACTATGGTGTGGGGCGGCGTGCGCGGAGGGGTATCCATAGCCTTAGTGCTATCAATACCTGCCGATAAAGTAGGAATTAAAGAAACATTGTTACAAATAACATATATTGTTGTATTGTTTTCCATTTTAGTACAAGGGCTTACCATAGGCAAAGTAGCAACCAAAGCCCTGCATCGTGATGAAGTAATGGTGCGATTAAAACGTATGAAGAACAGACAGTTAACAGGAAAACAATAATACGCTTTATTAAACAGAAAAATATGCAAAAAGATAAGGGATTAGTAAGTGCTAAAGAAGTAGCACAAGCTATTAATATTGATAAGTTAGGTTTTTTAGGTACCTTTGGAGGGTGGACGCTGATGAAGTTGCTCCGCCTTTCAAAGCTCAATACTATTTACAACCGTACCAAGCACTTACAAGGAATTGAATTTCTGAATAAGTTATTGCTTGATGAGTTCGAAATAAAATTTGAAATTCCTGAAGAAGATTTTAAGAATATCCCCAAGGACGGAGCTTTTATAACTATCTCTAATCACCCTCTTGGTGGCATCGATGGTATTTTACTTCTGAAATTATTGCTGGAAAAACGCCCTGATTTTAAAATTATGGCTAACTTCCTATTGCAGCGCATTGAGCCCTTAGCTCCTTATGTATTGCCCGTAAATCCTTTTGAAAATCGCAAAGATGTAAAATCAAGTGTGGTAGGTTTTAAACACACTATAGCACACCTAAAAGAGGGGAAACCTTTAGGGCTATTTCCGGCGGGTGAAGTCTCGGTAAGTAAAGAAGGGCAGTTGGTAGTAGATAAACCTTGGGAAGAGGCTGCAATGAAATTGGCTAAAAAAGCTAAAGTGCCTATTATTCCTATTTATTTTCACGCCAAAAACAGTAAATTGTTTTACTTTTTAGCTAATATTAGTGATACTTTGCGCACAGCCAAACTGCCATCGGAGTTGCTTACCCAAAAACAACGCACTATTTACGTGCGTATTGGGAAACCTATATCGCCAGCAATGCAAGATGAACACCCCGAATTGAGTGATTATACCGAGTTTCTGCGCAAAAAAACCTATATCTTAGCCAATGCCTTAGAGCAAGACAAAAAAACATTGTCTATACCTAATGTGCTTAAAGTAAGTAAGGCTGAGGTAAAACCGCAGAAAATAGAAGCTCCTATTGAGCAAGATCTTATTGAAAAAGAAGTAGCTCATATCACTAAAAAAGATTACCGACTCCTTAAAAACAATAATTATGAGGTCTTTTTGGCTCCGTATGCCGAAATTCCTAATATAATGAAAGAGATAGGTCGCTTGCGTGAGATTACTTTTCGTGAAGTAGGTGAGGGTACTAATGCTTCTTCCGATTTGGATAAGTTCGACCTTTATTATCATCATCTTTTCCTGTGGGATACTGAGGCTAAAAAGATAGTAGGAGCTTACCGTATGGGCTTAGGTGCCGAAATATTTCCTAAATATGGTATAGAAGGCTTTTATACCCACGATTTGTTCCGTTTTGAGCCTGAACTGTACGATATGATGAGCAAAACCATTGAAATGGGGCGTGCTTTTATCATTTCGGAATATCAGCAAAAGCCAATGCCGCTCTTTTTACTTTGGAAAGGTATTGCTCATACTACTTTGCGTTACCCTGAACACTCTTATTTGTTGGGCAGTGTGAGTATCAGTAATCAGTTTTCCGATTTCTCAAAATCACTGATGATTGAGTTTATGAAGTCTAACTTCTACGACCCTTATATTGCACAATACGTGCGCCCTAAAAAAGAGTTCAAAGTTAAACTGAAAGATGCCGATAAAGACTTTATTTTTGACGAAAGTAAAGCCGACCTTAATAAATTTGACAAGCTCATCGATGAACTTGAACCGGGTAATTTGCGCTTGCCGGTACTTATCAAAAAGTATATTAAGCAGAATGCAAAAGTAATAGCTTTTAACGTAGACCCTCTGTTTAACAATTCGGTTGATGGACTGATGTATATCAATATAGCCGACCTGCCGGAAAGTACTATGAAACCCGTTATTGAAGAGTTTCAGGCTGAATTGGAGGCTAAGATGAAGAGTAATGAAGAATAAACACCAAAAATGATGAAAAAAATATTATTTTTAGCACTATTACTACCTATAACTCTTGTAGCACAAACGGTAATTGTGCCTAATCGATACGCTTTTCAGAAAGAAGATAACCAGTACCAGCTAAATGTGCTTACTAAGTTCTTGCTTGAAAAGCAAGGTTTTAAAACTTATATGGAAAGTGAAGTTCCTGCCGAGTTACTGCAAAATCCTTGTGACTTACTCAAAGCCGATGTGAAGAACGAATCAAATATGATGACTTCTAAACTGCAACTTGTACTGAATGATTGTTCTAATAAAACGGTTTTCACATCCGAGATAGGTAAGAGTCGCGAAAAAGAATACAAAAAATCATATCAAGAAGCCTTGCGCAACGCTTTTGCAGGCAATGCTTTAACCGCTTTTAAAACAAGCTATCGAGTGCCGGCAAAAGTAGAGGAAAAAACTCCTGAACCCTTAAAAATTACTATGCAGCCTTATATAGCTTTGCTCCACGCCAAACAAGTGGAAGGAGGCTATGAGCTGTATAACAACACAACAAATGAGCTGGAATTTATTGTTAGGAAGATTGATACCCCTAATGTGTTTGCCGCCTTTTGGGTGTCGCGAAAGCAATATGGTGTCCTCGAAAAAGATGGCTCTACTTTTCACAAATTTACATTTTATAAAACAATAGAGGGCTTTCCTACCATCATTTCAGCCCAAATACAATTCAATTAATATTATTTTGTACTCAAAAGCCGAAGCAAAAAAACTGCGCGAAGACTTTTGGATTTCCTTTGGTAAATCGTTTCCACACAAGTGGACTCTGTACGATACTAAAATCAAGGACTTCAGTTTTAAGTTTTCATTCAATACCCAAAAAGCACGGGTACTGCTTGCTATTGAAGATAGTGATGAAACTACCCGAAACCTCTATTACAACAAACTGTTATCACTAAAAGCTATTTTGCAAGAAGAATATTTACCTAATGCTGTGTTTGAAGAGCATTTTGTTTTAGATAATGGTAAACAGATAGCTTGCGTATATGTTGAATTGCCTAATGTAAGCATTCATAACAAAGCTACGTGGCAGGCAGCAATGGTGTTCTTAAATGAAACTATGTTGCAGTTTGAAGATTTTTGGGCGGATTACAAAGATATTATTCAAGATAACTGATAGCCTTATTGGTGACTTTATAGGTAAATTCTATTCTTAAAACAAAAATATTTATAAGAATAATATTTTAATTTAGTCTAAAATACTACCTTTGCACTCTGTTGTTAATTATGAACTCATAAATGTTAATTGATAAAGATGGCTAAATATACAGAAGAAGAACTTAAAGAAGAATTAGAAAATAGCGAATATAAATACGGATTTTACACTGATATTGAATCAGAAACTTTTCCAAAAGGACTTAATGAAGAGGTAGTTATAGCGCTTTCAAAAAAGAAAAACGAACCCCAATGGATGACCGATTGGCGTTTGGAGGCTTTCCGTGCTTGGCAGCAAATGGAGGCTCCGTCTCATTGGGCTAATCTCAAGTTTGAAACGCCCGATTTTCAGGATATAGCTTATTATTCGGCTCCTAAACAGAAACCTAAACTCAACAGTTTAGACGAGGTAGACCCTCAGTTATTGGAAACGTTCCAAAAGCTGGGTATTTCACTTGAAGAGCAAAAACGCCTTGCTGGGGTAGAGGACGAAAAACCTGCTGTAGCGGTAGATGTGGTAATGGATTCCGTATCAGTAGCCACTACTTTCCAAAAAACTTTGGCGGAGCGCGGTATTATCTTTTGCTCTATTTCCGAAGCAATACAAAAACATCCTGAACTTGTGCGCAAGTATCTGGGTACGGTAGTGCCTAAAACAGATAACTTCTATGCTGCACTGAACTCGGCTGTTTTTTCTGATGGCTCTTTTTGCTATGTACCTAAAGGGGTGCGTTGCCCTATGGAACTTTCTACTTATTTCCGCATCAATCAGGCAGGAACAGGGCAGTTTGAGCGTACCTTACTTGTAGTAGATGAGGGGGCTTATGTATCGTACTTAGAAGGGTGTACTGCACCACGACGTGATGAAAACCAATTGCACGCTGCCGTAGTGGAACTTATAGCTATGGAAGGGGGCGAAATAAAATATTCTACTGTACAGAACTGGTTCCCTGGTGATAAAGAGGGTAGAGGAGGGGTTTATAACTTTGTTACCAAACGTGCTTTGGCTGAAAAAAATGCTAAAATATCGTGGACACAAGTAGAAACAGGCTCTGCTATTACTTGGAAATACCCTTCTGTGGTGCTTAAAGGTGATAATTCAATAGGTGAGTTTTACTCTATTGCCGTTACAAACCATTTTCAACAAGCCGACACTGGTACTAAGATGATACACTTGGGCAATAATACCAAATCAACTATTATATCTAAAGGTATTTCGGCAGGTAAATCGCAAAATAGTTATCGTGGTTTGGTAAAAGTAGTGCCTAATGCTCAAAATGCACGTAACTTTTCTCAATGTGACTCTTTGCTAATGGGTAACCTTTGCGGGGCGCATACTTTCCCTTATATAGAGGCTAAGAACCCTACTGCACAGATAGAACACGAAGCAACAACTTCAAAAATTGGGGAAGACCAAATTTTTTACTGTAACCAACGTGGTATTGATACTGAGAAAGCTATTTCACTCATCGTAAATGGCTTTGGTAAAGAAGTACTAAATAAACTTCCTATGGAGTTTGCTGTAGAAGCTCAAAAGCTGCTTGAAATATCTTTAGAGGGCAGTGTAGGGTAAAATAGCTTTGGCAGTTATATGTCAAAAGAACCTGTAAAATACCTTAGTATACCACTAAAATTGTTAATTATTAATTGCTAATTCAAAAATATGATTCTTGCTCCTTCTCTTCTTGCTGCTGATTTTGGAAATCTGCAACAAGCTATCGAAATGGTGAATGCCAGTGAAGCCGATTGGTTTCACATTGATATTATGGACGGCGTATTTGTACCTAATATTTCTTATGGTATGCCTGTGCTATCGGTTATTAATAAGCACGCTACTAAAACATTGGATGTACACCTAATGATTATAGACCCAGACCGGTATATCAGTACTTTTGCTAAGCTGGGTAGTGATATCCTTACGGTGCATTACGAGGCTTGTACCCACTTACACCGCACGGTGCAGGCTATTAAAGCTGAAGGTATGAAGGCTGGGGTAGCACTGAACCCTCATACTCCTGTGAGTGTGTTGGAAGATATTATTAGTGATATTGATGTGGTGCTTATAATGAGTGTGAATCCTGGTTTTGGCGGACAGTCATTTATTGAAAACACTTATAAGAAAGTACGTCAGGCAAAAGCCCTTATTGAACAGGCAGGGGCTCACGCCCTTATAGAAGTAGATGGAGGGGTAACTCTTAAAAATGCTCCTGCCCTCTTGGAAGCTGGTGCCGAAGCTTTAGTAGCGGGCAGTTTTGTTTTTAATGCTTCCAACCCTACAGAAACTATTGCTCAAATGAAACTTTTAGGTAGAAAATAAGAGGTTATTACTACTTATACTTTTTAAATCGGACTTGTATTACTAATATTATTAGTGGAACAAGTCCGATTTGTTTTATCTGATTGTTAATTATTCATTGCTAATTGTCAATTAATTTGTACCTTTGCAGTCAGGAAAATTAAGAACTAATGAAACGTTTTATTACATCTATACTATTAGTAGCTGTTGCTACTCTTACGGCTCAGAATTCAACTTCTACAGATTGGCAATTGGCAGGGCTTAAAGGGAAAGTGAAAAGCCAGCGAAATATTCCTTATACCGTTGAAATAAAAGAAAATAAACTTGTTAAAGGGGCGGTTGATAAAGACTTAGATTCAGGGAAAATAGCAAATCTTGATAACTTGCAAAAAGATTTTAACCCTGAAGGGTACCTTACTCAAATGCGCTTTTACCTTAATGACGGTAGCCTTTACAGCCGTATGGAATACTACTATGCTCCTAATGGAAATCTGTTTGAAACTCGTTATAATTCTGACAAAACTCTTTACGCTTATAATGCTGAGGGGTATCTTGTTAAGGACGCTACTTACTCGCCTGGTGGTTTTCTAAAAAGGCATTATGCTTATGAGGTAGATGCTCAAGGAAAAGTGCTGAAGGAGGAGACTTATCAGGCTAATGAATTGACGGGTAGCATAGCTTATTCTTATGACAAGTATGGGAATCCTACCGAAATGCGTTATTATGACGTCGAGGGTAATCTTCAAAATAGGGTTGAAACTAAATACAATAAGCAGCACTTGGCGGTACGTAATAGAACGTACGATGCTGCTGGCAAACTCCTGAATGTGGTTAGGAAAAAATACAATGAACAAGGTGATTGTGTCTGGTTAGAATCGGAGGATAGAATACCTAAAAAACAGAAAAATACGGCTACTTATCAGTATAGTTATGATTTGCAAGGTAATTGGACAAGCAAAACTACTTTTATTAACGGCGAAGCCCGACAAATTATAGAACGCACCCTAAACTATTATGAATAACATCCACTTTTTTGGTGTAAGACACCTTTCTCCCGCTGCTGTTTATCACCTTATTTCTTTTTTGGAAGCTCATAAGCCTAAATGTATTCTTATTGAGGGTCCTTCCGATGCTACTCCCCTAATGTCTCAAATTGCAGAAAAAGGGGTAAAACCTCCTATTGCAATGTTGGGCTATACTACCGAGCTACCTATAGAAACGGTGCTTTATCCTTTTGCTTCCTATTCTCCCGAATACCAAGCTATTTGCTGGGGGGTAAAAAAGAAGGTAACATTGCGCTTTATAGATCTTCCGTCCGAAAATATGCTCAAACTTAAGCAAGAGCAGCGCACCGATGAGGAAGCTGAAAAGGCTAAAGAATTTTACCTTTATCACAATACTCTTTACCAGCGTATAGCTCAAGAGGGTGAAGAAACAGATTATGAAGATTTTTGGGAGCGAAATTACGAGCATAACCTCACTGAAGATAGTTTTGCACCTACTCTTGCGCTGCAATCGGGTGAAATGCGCGATATGGTTATCGGCAAAGAGTATGATAATGCTCCTTTTGATTTTTCGTATAACCTCATTCGTGAGGCTTATATGAAGCGTGAAATAGAAAGAGCCTGTACAGAGTTCAAACCCGAAGAAATAGTGGTAATAGTAGGGGCTTATCACCTGTCGGGAATAAAAAGCAATAGCCCTGCTATGACCGATGCCGAGCTGAAAAAGCTGCCTAAAGCAACTTCACAACTGACTTTGATGCCTTATTCGTACCTGCGTCTCAGCAGTCGTACAGGCTACGGAGCGGGTAATAAAGCACCTTATTATTTTGAGCTGATGTGGAAGGCGATGAAAGAGGATACTATGGGGCAATTGGCGGCTACTTATCTTGCTAAGGTGGCTAAAATACTGCGTGGGCAGGGACAAAATGCTTCATCGGCAAGTGTGATTGAGGCGGTACGCCTTGCTAATACACTCTCGGCAATGAAAGGAGGGGCTTATCCTGTTCTTGCCGACCTGCACGATGCGGTAATTACTTGTTTTGGTGGGGGTGATTTGGCTACTGTAGCCGAAGCTATTAACAAGGTCGATATAGGTACAGCTATAGGGAGTTTGCCCGAAGGGGTGAGTCAGACCCCTGTGCAGGAGGATATGAACCAAGAACTGAAGCGCTTGAAACTTACCAACTACAAGTCGGCAGTGGCACAAGACCTTAGTCTCGATTTGCGTGAAAACTTGAAAGTAAAGACTAAAGAAGCGGCTTTTATCGATTTAAATCGCTCTACTTTTCTGCATCGCTTGGAAGTGCTCGGCATTCACTTTGCTACCCAGCAGCACATAGCCCAAGACAAGGCTTCGTGGGCTGAAAAATGGGTGTTACAATGGAGTCCTGAGATAGAAATAGAAATAGTAGAGGCTAACCTTAAAGGCGAAACGCTTGAAATAGCTACAGCTTTTGTTCTTAAAGAACAACTTACTGAAAGTACCGACCTATCGAAGATAGCACAGATTATTAGGCAGGCTTGTGAGTGCCAGCTTACGCATATCTTCAGCAATGCCCTTAGTACTTTACAACGCCTCTTGGTAGATAGCAATAGTTTTACTGAAACAGCTCTTGCAGCGCAAGAACTTTCGGTTCTGATACAGTATGGTGACTTGCGTCAGTTTAATCTTGAGCCGCTGAAACCTATCTTACAACAACTCTTTTTAAGAGCTTCTTTACTCTTATTAGAAGCATCATCTTGTGATGATAAGGCTTCAAAACCTATAGTTGAAGCTATTAATACGATGGAGTTCATAGCCGAACAACAATACGATTTGGTTGATGTAGAAACTTGGCATAAAGAGCTTACTCACCTAGCTTGGCGAGATGATGTAAATACAAAACTTTCCGGAGTGGCTTTTGCTATTTTGTTAGAACATAATTTGGTTACTGAAGACGAATGTGCGCGTGAGGTATCACGACGCCTTTCAGCAGGTGTTCCTGCCGATTTAGGAGCTTCGTGGTTTGAAGGTTTTTCAGGGCGGAATAGGTATGCTTTGCTATCCCGTACGGTGATATGGAAGGAGTTAGATAATTATGTAAGTCAGTTAGATGAAGAGCAGTTTATGCGCTCAGTAGTATTCTTGCGCCGTGCTTTTTCCGATTTTGAACCGAACCAAAAAAATAGTATTGCTGAACTTCTTGCCGACCTTTGGGGCACAAGTAAGGAGGTTACTGCCGAGCTTCTGCAACAAGACCTTACCGAAGAAGAAACTACTAAATTAGACGAGCTTAATGACTTTGATTTTGACTTCTAACACAATAAAAAACTCATATCTTTATAGGGCATTTACCCTATAAAAATATGAGTCAAAAAAGTAACAAATAAAAATAACTCTCTAATTATTGGTCTTTCACAATTACAAATTGTGCTTTTGAACCTGTAGCTAAATCCCAACGATTCCGTACAATAACGTTTCCTTTATCGTCCAAAACTTGGAACTCAGCAGTGTTAGGTCCCGATTCACCTTGATTAAGAGCTAAGAACTCTATCTTATTGAATCCGGGCTTTAGGTTTATCTGAAATCCTCTAAAGCGTTCTAACAAAAAAATGTCGCGAACTTCCTCTACTCCGTTCACAAATATACTCACTCTATCACCATCAATCGCAGCGAAGTCGCGACAATATACATTTACATAACCTCCATTATTTGTGAAATCTCCAAAAAACTGGTCGCCTTTAGGGGCTTCATAATTTTCTTCTTTTCTATCGTTTATTTCAGCATAGTTAGGTTTAAAGTCAAACTTTCTATGTACTAAATTGCTTTTTCCTGTAAAATCAACACTCTTTTCGGGCGTTTTGAAAAGCGAGCTATTATCGTATTTAGGGGTAGTAGGTAGCTTAAATAGGTTACTGTTAGGGGTAGGTAACTCTGGAGCCTTTTCTAACGGAACTACTACAGGTAGCTTTTTTTTCTGAGTTTCAAAAGGTTGTGCCTTTACGCCTGCACACGCTAATAACAACAATAGGTATAATAATGATTTCATACTTTACAGGTGTTTTATTTTTATATAGCGATAATTGTGCCAAAATGTTGTTATATCAATATTATTTTGTACTTTTGCCGTAATTAATATTTTTATTTATGAAAAACATTACGTTATTTGTTGCTTTGTCTTCTTTTTTTATAGGGACAGCACAAGATGATTTAATTAAATCGGTAGCAGCTAATCATTCTGCTAATGCTGGTTTTAAGTTTACAACAGTTATCAACTTGGAACGCACTGAGGTAAAAGACCAAGGTAGTAGTGGTACTTGTTGGAGTTATGCAGGGGCTTCGTTCTTGGAGAGTGAAATGAGCCGTATGGGTAAAAAGCCTGTTGATTTGGCTGAAATCTATACCGCTCGGAACACTTACATTGAAAAAGCCAAACAATATGTGCGTATGCACGGCTATTTAGATTACGGACAAGGAGGCGAACTTCACGATGTAATCAATATGTATGCTAAATATGGTGCTGTACCACAATATGTGTACACAGGCTTACAGTATGGCACTAACCGCAATGATTTTGGTGAGTTGCACGGTATTCTTAAAGGCTTTTTAGATGGTATGGTGAAACGCACCGGAGTGAAAAAACTTACTCCTAATTGGGTGCCAGCTTTTACTGCTACTATCGATTCTTATTTAGGAGCTGTACCTGAAAACTTTATGTATGAAGGTAAAAAGCATACCCCTCAAACCTTTGCAAAAGAATATGTAGGTATTAATCCTAATGATTATATTGAAATGGTTGCTTATAATGACCAACCTCTTTACCAAAACGTTTTTATGGCAGTGCCCGATAACTGGAGCTATGATCACGCCTATAACGTAGCTATGACCGATCTTACCAAAACCATTGATAACGCCCTTAAAAAAGGTTATACTGTAGCTTGGGCTTCCGATGTTAGTGAACGTTATTTTAGCTGGAAAAACGGGGTAGCTTTTGTTCCCGAAAAAGAGATAAGTGAAATGAGTTATGATGAAACAGCTCGCCTATTCAGCAATCCGCCTACTGCCGAAATGACCATCACTCCCGAAATGCGCCAACGTGATTTTGATAACTACCAAACTACTGATGACCACGCTATGCACATCGTTGGATTGGCTAAAGACCAAAACGGACGTGAGTATTATATGGTGAAAAACTCTTGGGGAGTAAGTAATGATTACAAAGGATACCTTTATGTTACAAAGGCATTTGTACAATTCAAAACCACTGCTATTATGCTTCACAAAGGTGGTGTTCCTGCCGAAATATTAAAGAATTGGAAAAAGTAATACGAGAATCAATTAGCAAATAAAAAAGAGGCTGTTCCAACATTTTGAAACAGCCTCTTTTCTATTTACTAATTTGTTTATTGTCCAGCTTGCTTTTCAGCGTCAGCTTTCATCTTTTCGTTAGGAACGATAACCACGTTCACACGGCGGTTTTTAGCACGTCCTTCAGCGGTATTATTATCCGCTACAGGGTTTTGTTCGCCATACCATTTAGTAGTGAAACGGCTTGCATTCAAACCATTACTTGTAAAATAGTTAGTAACCGATTTAGCACGGCGCTCCGATAAGCCCATATTGTATTGGTCTTTACCTTGGCTATCGGTATAACCTGCTACAACCACATTAGTTTCAGGGTATTCTTTAAGAACAGCTATTAACTTATCTAAGGTTTGTTTTGATTTTTCATTAATGTTATGCTTAGCAGTATCAAAATACACCCCACTATTTTCATCAAAAGTAACTACAATACCATCATCTACACGTTTTACTTCGGCACCTGGTATTTCTTCTTCAATTTTCTTAGCTTGTTTGTCCATTTGGTGTCCTATTACAGCACCTGCAGCACCACCTACTACCGTACCAAGTACAGCACCTAATTCACTATTTTGGCCACTACCAACATTATTACCCAAAATAGCACCAAGCAAAGCACCTCCAGCGGCTCCTATTACAGCTCCACGTTGAGCCTTATTAGTGTTATTATACGCTTCACAACCACTTAAAAGTACAGCAGCCGATAAAGCCAATACTATAAATCTTTTCATTCTTTATTAAATCAAATTGTTATTTTACAAAATTCATCGAGATAACAAAAGGTTTGCCATCTACTCTCACTGTTTGCTCCCATACCATAGCATTTTCCGATATGCTTGCCAAATGTAGGCGTATGCCTTGGTTGCTTTCCGATGTGTATTTTTCATTGGTAGGTTTTAGCAAAAAGTCATAATAACCTGTACTCTTATCAATCTCTTGTACTACAAATATAAAGTATCTTTGCCCTGTCGAGCAATCCTCATTATTAATAGTGTAGTGACCTCGATTGTTATTAGGTACAAATTTCCACGTACTACCCTCAAAACATTCTTTTGAGGTATCGTTAAGCAAAGTAACATCATATTTGCCTTGCTGACTATAAGTAACGGATTGCAAAGTCCATTCACCTTTAATAGCTTTGTTGGCAATATTTGTTTCTTTAGGTTTGGAAGTCATTGTGCCCGAACCACTTTTGCAAGCCATTGTTAAGGCTGCCATTACAAATAAAAGCGCAATTTTTTTCATTATAATTTTATTTAATTCGGGGCAAAGGTAGTCCTTTTCCTACTAACTGCCATAACAAATGGGATAATTAACTAAACATTAACATTCCACCACTAAGTTATCGTATGCTAAAAACACATTTTTAGGCAAACGAGCCTCTACTTCATCGTGAAAGCCAAAACTTTGGCTTATATGTGTCAGATAAGTGCGCTTAGGGCTTACTTTTTTAACAATTTCTAAAGCTTCAACAAGGTTTAGGTGGGTAGGGTGAGCTTGGTCACGTAAGCAGTTTAATACCAAAATGTCTAAACCACATAACTTATCTAACTCATTATCGTCAATATATTTAGCATCGGTAATATACCCAAAATTTTCAATCCGATACCCCAATATAGGCAGGCTACCGTGTTGTACTTGTATAGGAAGCACTGTTTTACCTTGTACTACAAACCCCTCGGTCGCCACTTCATTAGCTATTACCGATGGTGCCCCCTCATATCTGTTTTCAGTAGCAAAAATATAAGCAAAACGGACTCTCAGTTCGTTCAGCACCCTCCCAAGTCCATAAATAGGCATATCACCTTGCAAGTACACAAAAGGGCGAATATCGTCTAAGCCCGCTGTATGGTCAGCGTGTTCGTGAGTAAAAAGGATAGCTTCTAAGTGTTGCACCCCATTGGTAAGCATCTGTTGCCTAAAGTCCGGACTACAATCTATAGCGATATTAGCACCTTCCCAGCCTATAAGAACCGAAGTGCGCAGCCGTTTATCCTTAGGGTTAGTACTTTTGCCCACAGGGTGATTGCTAGCTATAACAGGTACGCCTTGTGAGGTACCTGTACCGAGAAATGTAATCTTCATATTCAGCCAAAAGGTAAGAGGTAAAAGGTAAAAAGTCACTGCTTTTTACCTTTTACCTCTTACCTTATTTAATAAGGTGTTTTATTTTTTATGACGTGGTTCTGACGATACAGTAAGTTTTTTACGTCCTTTAGCACGACGGCGCGCTAATACTTTTCTACCGTTGGCAGTAGCCATACGTTCTCTGAATCCGTGTTTATTTCTTCTTTTTCTTTTTGAAGGTTGAAATGTTCTTTTCATTGCTTGTAATCGTTTAAAATCTTATTAAAATGACTAAATCTCTCTATTTATCTAATAGCGGCTGCAAAATTACATCTTTTTTTTTGAATGACAAAATATTTTTTATTTTTTCTTGTGCAGTATTCTGTATTCTTCATAGCATTGACTGATAGCCTCAAGTACCTGAAGGTCGTTAGCAGTCATTATAAAATCGTTGGAATAGTTGCAAGAGCGTATCATTTCCTCTAATTCATTACGGTCTATTTGTAGCAGTTCCAACAGCGTTTCACGGTCGTAACGTGTTGATAGCAAGTCGCTTAATTCATTATCTTTTTTCATATCGCGCAGTTTGCGCATCTCTCTTCCTTTTTTGCTGAACTGCCTACTCAATAGGTCAGCAGGGTTCATTACAGCACTTAGCACCCTTCCTACAGCACTCGCACTGGCTTTGCTTTCGTATCCTATTTCTAAGCCCGAAACACTGTAGCGTATATTGTTGTTACTGCTAATAGGAGCATTTTTAGCATCGATATCCAAGTAGCCAGTAAGTTTATAAGGGCGTATAACCACCTCTTCCAAGGCATAAGCCAACTCCGTCATACCTATTTTCAAACCTTGGAATTTAATCATATCGTTTGTAACAGCTATTTTTGTCGATTTATATCCTAAATATGAAATATAGAGAGTATCGTTAATGCTCGCCCTGATAGTAAAATCTCCCTTAGCATTAGTAGTAGTACCTTTAACTTTATTAAGGTTCAGAATATGTACGTTCATCATAGGTTTGTTGTCCTGCACACCGTACACGTGACCCTGTAGCTCCGTTTCCTGAGCCATCATCATCGTGCTACACAGCAACACACAAAGCCATACTATCTTCTTCATCATATTTTTCGTTTTTCTAAGGTAAAAAAAAGGGTGTTCAGGGGGGTGTACCCCGAACACCCTATAACAAATTCTAAAGCATTAGTTCTTTACGTTGAAAGCTTTTTCTTTAGGATAGTAAGCCACTGAACCTAATTGCTCTTCTATGCGAAGCAATTGGTTGTACTTAGCCATACGGTCAGAGCGTGAAGCCGAACCAGTTTTTATTTGTCCGGTGTTCAAGGCTACTGCAAGGTCAGCAATAGTATTATCTTCAGTTTCTCCCGAACGGTGTGACATAACAGCAGTATAGCCAGCACGGTTAGCCATATCTACCGCTGCAATAGTTTCAGAAAGAGTACCAATTTGGTTTACTTTGATAAGGATAGAGTTTGCAATACCTTTAGCAATACCTCTTTCAAGAATAGAAACGTTAGTAACAAACAAGTCATCACCTACTAATTGTACGCGGTCGCCAATTTTCTCAGTAAGTAATTTCCAGCCGTCCCAGTCGTTTTGATCCATACCGTCTTCAATAGAGATGATAGGGTATTTAGCTACCAATTCAGCCAAGTAGTCAGCTTGTTCAGCCGAAGTACGAACTTTACCTTTAGCACCTTCAAAGATAGTATAGTCATATTTACCATCTTTGTAGAATTCCGATGAAGCACAGTCTAAGGCAATCTTAATATCCTCGCCCCATTTGTATCCAGCTTTGTTCACCGCTTCTTTGATAGAATCAAGAGCATCTTCAATATCTTTAAAGGCAGGAGCAAAACCACCTTCGTCACCTACAGCAGTACCTAAACCTTTGTCGTGTAATACCTTTTTAAGGTTGTGGAATACTTCAGCACCCATTTGTATAGCTTGTGAAAAGTCTTTAGCATTCACAGGCATAATCATAAACTCTTGGAAAGCGATAGGAGCGTCAGAGTGAGCTCCAGCGTTAATGATGTTCATCATAGGAACAGGTAAAGTATGAGCACTTACACCACCTATGTAACGGTACAAAGGCAAGCCAAGTTCTTCAGCAGCAGCTCTTGCCACAGCCAATGAAACACCAAGGATAGCGTTAGCCCCTAATTTAGATTTGTTAGGAGTGCCATCAAGCTCAATCATTGTTTGGTCGATAAGGTTTTGGTCAAAAACACTCATACCAACCAACTCTTCAGCAATGATATCATTCACGTTAGCAACAGCTTTAAGTACGCCTTTGCCCATATAATCTTTACCACCATCACGTAGTTCAACAGCTTCGTATTCACCTGTCGAAGCTCCCGATGGCACAGCAGCTCTACCTACCACACCACTTTCAGTTACTACATCTACTTCTACAGTAGGATTTCCTCTTGAATCCAAAATCTGACGTGCGTGTACGTCTACAATAATACTCATATTTTTATTTTTTATTAAATTATTACGTGTTAATTATTACTTCTTAAAACTCTCCCTCCCCCAAAAAGAAGGCGGTTCAATACCCAAAGCCCGAAGGTAAACATACCCTTGTCCCCTATGATGACTCTCGTTTTCAATAAGGTATAATATCCACTGAGCAAAGCTAAAAGTCATTTGGAAAATAGTAATAGGTCGGGTGTAATCACCTACTTGTTCCCATTCACCATCGATGATTTCAGTAACCTCGTCCCACAAAACCAAAACCTCCGCTTTAGTAGTAGGAAATTGCCCCTCAGTGTGAAAAGAATGATGTCTTTCCCCAAGCGTTTCCTTGAAAACATAGTCCAAAACCCTCAAAAACTCCTCCACCATCTCCGAAAACGGACGCAAGTTAGCTACATTGAACTCAAAAAGCTCTTTCTCAGGAAAAGTCTCAATCACATTGCGGGTCAATGCCCGTACATCTTTTAAGTTAGTAAGCAACCCTTCAGGGGTAAGTAATTCCTTCATTTTATTTATTTGCTAATAGTTTTACAAACTCGTCGAACAGATAAGTAGCATCGTTAGGACCAGGAGCCGCCTCAGGGTGATATTGCACGCTAAAGCACCTCTTCCCTTTAATACGCAAGCCCATAACCGTATTGTCATTTAAGTGCGTATGAGTAATTTCTACATTAGGGTTAGCTTCAGCTTCAGCCCTATTCACCGCAAAACCGTGGTTTTGTGAGGTAATCTCATCTCTGCCCGTAAGCAAGTTCTTCACAGGGTGATTAATCCCACGATGCCCGTTGTGCATTTTGTACGTCGAAATGCCATTCGCCAGCGCAATGATTTGATGCCCTAAGCAAATACCAAAGATAGGCAAATCCTCCGCAATCATCTGTTTCACTTGCGCAATAACCTCAGTCAGCGGTTCAGGGTCACCAGGCCCGTTCGATAAGAAATACCCATCAGGATTCCACGCCTTAAGCTCTGCCAAAGGCGTATTATAAGGGAAAACCTTAATATACATATCCCTTTCCGCCATATGGCGCAGTATATTCTTTTTGATACCAAAATCAAGCGCCGCCACTTTGTACGTAGCCTCCGGATTGCCAAAAAAATAAGGTTCAGTAACCGACACCCGCGATGCCAATTCCAAACCTTTCATATTAGGCACCTCTTTTAGTTTAGCTTTAAGCACCTCTAAATCATCAGTTTCTGTCGAAATAACAGCATTCATACTGCCATTATCCCGTATGTAGCTCACTAAGGCACGAGTATCAACCTCGCAGATAGCTACCAACTCATTACGGTCTAAAAACTCTTTAAGAGTCTCCTTAGCCCTTGTTCGCGAAGCATCATAACTAAAATTCCTACATACCAATCCAGCAATTTTTATGCCACCCGACTCGTAATCGTCCTCACAAATCCCATAATTACCAATGTGAGCATTAGTAGTAACCATAATCTGACCAAAGTATGACGGGTCTGTAAATATCTCCTGATATCCAGTCATACCGGTATTAAAACACACTTCACCAAAAGCAGTACCTTGAAATCCAACACTTTTGCCCCAGAAGGCAGTGCCGTCAGCCAATAGCAATACCGCTTTTTTCTTTTGTTGATACTTCATTGTGCTATCCTTTAATTTGCCGCAAAAGTACAAAATATTTTTTAATCTACAATTATTCACCATTATTTTTTTAGCTCAAAGCACGAAATAGCAATACCACATCGAACACATCTTTAAAATAACAAAAATACATCTTTTCCTCATTTTTAACAAAAATAATTCAAAAATCACCCACCCCCACTCCTTTTTTTAGATAGAAACACAACGCCTTAACAATCAGTTCATTACAACTAAATCAGTGCCAAAACCACCTTATAGCCGTAGCGAAGGCAGAGCGAAGCCATACCGAAGGCAGAGCGAAGGATAAGCGTTATAGCACTGAATATCAAGCATTTCATAGCCAATCCCTCACTTTGCATAATTCGCAACAAAATCCCCCCAACACCCCATTTTCCTCATTTGCTAATTTTCTCATTTGCTAATTTTCTCATTTGCTAATTTCCTTTAAAATTTTGTCAGTATAAAAAATAGTCTTACATTTGCACGTCCATTCACACGTAACAAATAAAAAAACTCATTATATGAAACATTCCATTTTAATTATCCCCCTGTTATTCTTAACTTCCTTGTTCTCCATATCCCTTTATGGGCAGAACAAAAAAATACCCACAGCAGCTAAAAATGAATTAGAATTAGCCGATAAATACTATGAAAGTGGCGATACCGGAAGTGACTATGTTTACGAAACTTATAGTAAATACACCGACTATCTTTCGCCAGAACAACAGCGCCGCTTAGCTACTATTTATGCCGAAAAAGCCCATTTCGACACTCCTGATGAAAATGAAAATACACTCAAAGCTATTTTCTATTATGAAAAATCCGCTACAGCTGGCAATGGAGAGGCTATGATACAATTAGCCGAATTTTATTATGAAAACGACGTCCAAAAAGCCATTTATTGGTATGAAAAACTTGCCAATAAAGGAGACTCAGATGCTATGGTTCAAGTAGGCAATATTTACACCTCTAGTGACTTTGCCAATGCTACTAAAGCCATTTATTGGTACGAAAAAGCAGTCAAAGCCAAAAAAACTAAAGCTTTAGTCCATTTAGGAGAAATGTACTTTGAGGGTGAAATAGTACCTAAAGATTATCTGAAAGCAAAAAAATATTTAGAAAGTTATATCTCTCAAATCAGTACAAAAACATCAGGCAATGCTCTATTAGAGATTTTTGAAAAATCATCTTTCTTATTAAGAACCTATGAATTATTAGGCTACATATACAGCACTCTTACTCCCGAAAGTCAAGTGCCTAAAGATAACCAAAAAGCCATTGAATACCTTGAAGCACTTACACCAGAGTCCTATGACAAAATAGCCGAAATATATTATCACGGAGGCGCAGGTATAACAAAAGATAAAGAAAAAGCCGAAAACTATTTCAATGATTATTTGAAAGAATATGAAGATAAAATAATTGAAGTAGCCCAATTTTACGAAAAAAATAACGATAATAGCTTAGAATGGTACCGAAAAGCAGCCAAAGTATATGCCAATCTCATCAATGAAGCCGATGAAGATACTTCCGAAGAAAAACTACAGGAGTGGAAAGAAAACCTCCAAATTTCTAAACAAAAATTAAATACCTTTAGCAAAAACTTCTTATTCGAAGCTCAAAAAGCTATGGAACAAGACGAATATACCAAAGCTAAAGAACTTTACGAAGAAGCCATCACTAATGGCGATGACGAAGCCAAAATGCTCCTTGCCGACCTATACTATGAAGGAAAATTAGGCTTTTCCAATTACACCCGCGCTTTTGAACTCTATCAACAGCCCGCCGAAGGCTATGCCGATATAGCAGCCTTGCGCAAAGCCGAAATGCTTTACAACGGCAAAGGCGTTAGCAAAAACCAATCTTTAGCCTTCCGCCATTACACCGAAGCCGCCAATTTAGGAAATACACAAGCTATGCTTTTCCTTGCCCGAGCCTACTATAATGGTACTACCGTTACAAAAAATGATGCCGAAGCCCTAAAATGGTATCAAAAAGCAGCTAATAAAGGCGACCTCAAAGCAAAAGCAGCCTATGGCAAAATGCTCTATTACGGTATCGGTACTAACCCCGACAAATCAACCGCTGCCACCTATTTAGAGCAAGCCGCCCAAGCAGGCGATACCGGAGCAATGACTCTTTACGGACTCCTATGTGAAGACCTCCTTAAAACCGACCAAGCCAAAGAATGGTACCAAAAAGCCGCCGAGGCACAGCACCCCGTAGCCCTAAGGCAGTTAGGCAAGCTCTATGCCACAGGGCGTGCCGTTACAAAAGACGACAAAAAAGCTTTAGAACTCTATCAACAAGCAGCCACAGCCAACGATGCCGAAGCAATGAACCTTCTGGCAGGAATGTATCTCGAGGGTATATGCACCCCTAAAAACCTAACCGAAGCCTTTAATTGGTATGAAAAAGCCGCCAAAGCCGATATGCCAGCCGCTATGTATTCTTTAGCCAATCTTTATAAAAAAGGAAAAGGCGTAAAAAAAGACAAAGACAAAGCCTACTTCTGGATGCAACGCGCCTGCAACTTAGGCTATCCATCAGCCTGCGACGATAAAGCAGTAAAAAAACAAAATAAGGCTGAAAAACAAGCAGACAATTATGATAAAGGAGAGTTTGCCGACAGAAGTAACAATATGCGACTAATCTTAGGAGCATCACACCTTGCCCCATCACACGAAGTTTTTGCTAAAAAGATTGAAAGTGGATTTATAGAACAAAAATCACCAGGTATCTTCATCGGAATGGGAATGGAAAATGAAAAATGGAAATACGAAGCCCACACTGCCATTGACTTATTTAATATGGATAAAATGGAAAACAATCTTGAAGCTAAACTAATCTATTTTAGCTTTACAGTTGGGCGCAAATTTGTCCCCCGCATATTACAACAACGATTAGCCCTATATACAGGAGCTTCCGTAGGCGGAACATCGCTTTCTGTCTCTAATGAAAATATCTCTGTAGGTAAAATAGGAAAAGTAAACTTTTCTCTTTTTGCCGAAACTAATTTTTATATTACAGAAAAACTCTCAATAATAGCAGGCTATCATCACCCTATTGCAAATAATGACCTTAAAGCCCAATATTTCTTTGCTGGAATAGCTTTAAATATTAATCTCTAAAAAGAAGAACAAATGAAAAAAATACTATTTTTTATCCTAATAATACCCTTGCTTAACGCCTGTGTAAAAACAGAAAATGAAGATTTACTTAAATTCATTTTTACTGATAACAACTACGAACCATTTTTGTATAAAGGAATCCCCGATGATTACTATATAAGTTCCTTTTCCGATGATTTTAGCAATGAAAAAATAAGCACTTTTGATAAAGAAGGCAATTTTGATACATTCAAGCTTCAAGCTAATATGCTCACTGTACAGCATAATTTTAATGCCATACTGGGGTATAATTATGTTTCATTATCAAAAGAAGATGATTTTGAATACAAAGTAGAGTTCAAGTACAATGGTAACACCCCAGCCTCTTTCGGGCTTGTCTTTAATTACACCTATGGGCGTTGTAATTATTGTAGTATTGAAAGTGGCAACTTCATCGAAATAGGAAGTAAAAAGGAATCAAGGTCTTATAATATGCAAGTAGCCAATAAGAAAACAATTTCTAATTTTAAATCAGCAAAAGATTGGCACGAACTGATGTACCGAAAAACAGGAAAAAAAGTTTCAGTATTCATCGATGGCGAAAGAGTTATATCTTTTAAGAAATTGATAATGCCTTATTATGGTGATAATATAGGAATACTATTGCGAGATGGAAACGTATCTATCAGAAAAGTAGAATTCAAAAGAATAAAACCTTCCCCAGAAAAAAATGAAGAGTAACATCACCCATATATCTTTATTTCAAAGTTTACCAACTAATAATACCTGTATTCCTGACATTGAACTATTGGAATATTTTCAACAAAAAAGACTGCTCAAAACAAACTTGAGCAGTCTTTTTCTTCTATGAGAATCTAATTAAATTCTATGATAAAGCCTCCGAACCTCCTACAATTTCTATAATCTCACCAGTAATAGTTGCTTGGCGAGCTTTGTTATAGGTAAGAATAAGCTCATTCTTAAGGTCTTGAGCATTGTCTGTAGCTTTGTGCATAGCAGTCATACGGGCTCCGTGTTCAGCAGCCACCGAGTCACGTAAAGCTTTAAACAGCTGCGTTTTTAACGAACGCGGTATAAGCTCCTCTATAATTTCCTCCTTAGAAGGTTCATAGATGTAATCGGTATGCAGTTCCTTGCTTTTAGTAGCCGTTGCAACAGGTTGTATAGGTAAGAAAGTTTCTTCAGTAAGTATTTGGGTAGCAGCATTCTTAAAACTGTTGTATACCAATACTATCTGGTCATATTTACCAGAAGTGTAAAGTTCCATCAGTTCTTCAGCCAAAGCAGCTGCCGAAGCAAAGCTAAGCTTATCAAAAATCTCATTGTTGTGAGCCACAACCTTATCCGATTTTTTAAGCACATCATTGCCTTTTTTACCTAAGGTGTACAATTGCACCTGTTTGCCTTGGTAGGAAGTTTGTACCAGCTCCAAAGTCTTTTTTATCACGCTCGCATTGAATGCACCACAGAGCCCCCTATTAGAGGTAATAGGTACCAAAAGCACCTTTTTTACAGCTCCTTGTCGAGGATTGTACACATTCTCACTGCCCAAGGCAGCACTGAGGTGTTCTAACAACTGCTTGAGTTTGTAAGCATAAGGTTTCATCGCTACAATAGCATCTTGCGCTTTTTTTAGTTTAGCTGCCGATACCATCTTCATCGCTGCGGTAATTTGCATCGTTGAACTTACCGACGAAATTCTGCTTCGTATTTCTTTTAAATTTGCCATTTTATTAGGTAACAGGTAATAGGTAACAGGTAACAAGTGTGTTGTCTATTAACTATTAGCCTTTCATCATTAGCGGTTATTTAATTGTCTCTGAAATTCAAGAGTAAGTGCATACCCCTAAGGTTTTCAAAACTAAAAAGAGTATTTCTGATAAACATCTATTCCTTCTATTTTCCTTAATGAAGGTGATTTGCTGTGGAATAGCTGTGAGGTTAGAATAGCAAGGTCTTCCAAATCAAACCCTTGAATAGTACGTCCTAAAAGGAAAGATATTGTATATTCTTGCCAACTTTTACCTTGCTCTTTTGCTTTGTCCGATACTTTTTGCAATATATCCCACATTTCAGCCTCAGTGATATATTGGCACCAATAACACCATTTAGCCAAAGAAGCTGCTCTACACAAATCCCACGCATAAGCCGATTTTACAGCCTCTACTTGTGCTACTTCTATTCCCAATAGTTTAGCTATTTGCTTCTGAAGCTTGCTAAGTTCAGGTGAAGTTTGTGTTAGCAGATGTCTGAACTCTAACGAACGTTTCTGTGCCAATAAGTCATTTAGGGTTTCCTTAGCCGATGCACTATCTGTTATATCCCACTGTTGGCGCAGCCCCTGTTGGTATGTCTCCAATATTTCAGTAGGCACCAAATTTAGTAGGTTTTCACCACGGTTATACGCTAGTATTGCTCCAAAAGTAAGCAATCGTATTTGTTCCTCAGTTAAAGGATTCTGATTGATGTGCCCTATTTGTTTTTGCAAATGTTTTTTAGTATAGGCTTTGTTTACATAAACTTGTAGGGCAAACAAAAGAATACCTCCTATGATTATTAGTACAATATAAATAGTAGGCATAAGAATGAATGTTTAAAAGTTACTATTTATTATCTTGCGTATTTTTCACTTAAGTCCTTTGCTACTTTTTCAAGAGTAGCAGTAATTTCATCGGTGAGTTTACCTGCTTTTAGTTCGTCTAAAATATCACGATGTGATACGTTTAAGAACTCTAAGTACTCTTTTTCAAACTCTTTGATTCTATGTACAGGCACTTGGCGCAATAAGTTTTTAGAACCCGCATAGATAATTGCAATTTGATTTTCAACAGGGTAAGGGTCGCTTTGAGGTTGTTTTAGTATTTCCACATTGCGTTTTCCTTTCTCAATTACTCCCATAGTAGCCGCATCAAGGTCAGAACCAAATTTAGCAAACGCTTCGAGTTCGCGGTACTGAGCTTGGTCTAATTTAAGGGTACCAGCTACTTTCTTCATCGATTTAATCTGTGCAGAACCTCCTACACGTGATACCGAGATACCTACGTTAATAGCCGGACGTACCCCCGAGTTGAACAAGTCAGATTCCAAGAATATTTGTCCGTCGGTAATAGAAATCACGTTAGTAGGAATATAAGCCGATACGTCACCTGCTTGTGTTTCGATAATAGGTAAGGCAGTAAGTGAACCACCACCTTTTACCAGCGGTGCAATACTTTCGGGTAGGTCATTCATTTGGCGTGCAATAGTATCATCACCAATTACTTTAGCGGCGCGCTCTAATAGGCGAGAGTGCAAGTAGAACACGTCGCCAGGGTAAGCTTCACGTCCGGGTGGGCGGCGCAATAACAATGATACCTCACGATAAGCTACTGCTTGTTTAGAAAGGTCGTCATAGATGATAAGTGCAGGTCGGCCTGTATCACGAAAATATTCACCAATAGCAGCTCCTGCAAAAGGTGCATACACCTGCATAGGAGCAGGGTCGGAAGCATTAGCCGCTACAATAGTAGTATAAGCCAACGCACCAGCATCTTCTAAGGTTTTAGTAATACCCGCTACTGTTGAAGCTTTCTGACCAATAGCTACATAAATACAATACACAGGTTTGCCAGCATCGTAAAACTCTTTTTGGTTCAAGATAGTATCAATACAAACGGATGTTTTACCAGTCTGGCGGTCGCCAATTACTAACTCACGTTGCCCACGACCTATAGGAATCATAGCGTCAATAGCCTTGATACCTGTTTGTAAAGGTTCATTAACAGGCTGGCGGAAGATAACCCCAGGGGCTTTACGTTCCAAAGGCATTTCGTATAGTTTGCCAGTAATAGGACCTTTACCGTCGATAGGTTGCCCTAAAGTATTCACCACACGCCCTACAATACCCTCACCTACATTGATAGAAGCGATGAGTCCGGTGCGTTTTATGGTGTCACCTTCTTTAATATCAGTGGACGGACCTAAGAGGGTAACCCCCACGTTGTCCTCTTCAAGGTTAAGGACAATTCCTTGCAGTCCGTTGTCAAATTTCACTAATTCACCGTATTGCGCATTCGATAGGCCGAAGATACGCGCAATACCATCACCCACTTGTAGTACGGTACCAACTTCTTCGAGGGAAGCATTGGCATCGAAGTGTGCTAATTGTTCTTTTAAAATTGCTGAAATTTCAGCGGCTTTTATTTCTGCCATTTTTTATTTTTTAGCTATTAGTCGTTAGTTTATATTTAATCTTTAAATAATTCTTTTGTTGAAAAGCTTAAACTTGGGAATGCTACTGAGGTAACAGTATCACCTTCTATTATAGGTGGCTGTGCAATATACTTCCCATTCTCTAAGCAATAGATATGGATTGCTTTGTAATCGGCATAAGTATACGTTTTGTTCAGATCTAATTGGTCTATACTTGTTACCACAGCTTTACCATTTATTTACAAAAATAATTTTTCTTTAAACTCTTGTTGCAATCGGCTGAGTTTATACGCTATACTTGCATTGTACTGCACATCGCCTACACGAAGTATAAAGCCCCCTATAATATTCTTATCAACTTTGTTTTCAAGAGTGATATTGTTATTTTTAGTAAGGGTAATAACTTTTTGTAACATCTCGTGTTTGGTAGTGTCATTTAGTGGGGTAGCGGTAGTAACCACAGCTACTTTATTGTTTTTGTAATTGTTGTATTGCACTACAAACTTCTCGGCTACTGCCCCTAATATAGGCAAACGTCTGTTTTCCAGCAAAAGCTCAAACAAACGTTGAGTTTCGGGGGTAATTGACCTAAAGATTTTGGTAAGCACATTTTTTTTCACCGTAGTTTTTACAATAGGTGAAATGAGCATACGTTCCAAATCTTTATTCTGCTTTATAGTTTTATCAATCAAGGTCATATCGGCAAATACCCCCTCTAAAGCGTTTTGCTGGAGGGCGTATTCTAATACAGCCTTGGCATATCTGTTTGCTACTCTCAATCCGTACATAATAAGCTAAGTTAGTTTAAGGTAACACTCTTTAAGTAATCGTTAATGAGGGCAGTTTGTTTTTTCTCGTCTGAGAGTTCACTTATCATCACTCTCTGAGCCATTTCAACAGAAAGTGCTGCCACTTGGTCTTTAAGCTGCGCTAAAGCCACTTTCTTCTCACTTTCAATAGCTTCTTGAGCTTGTTTGATAAGTTTTGCCCCTTCGCGTTGTGCTTCTTCTTTAGCTTCGGTTATTATTTTATCTTTAATATCTCTTGCTTCTTTTAAGATAACATCTCTTTCGGCACGAGCTTCAGCTAATAAACGCTCATTATCAGCTTTAAGGTTAGCCATTTGTTTTTGAGCTTCTTCGGCAGCTTCTAAAGCCTGGTTAATAGAGTTTTCGCGCTCTTTTACAGCACTCATTATAGGCTTCCAAGCAAATTTTGCCAAGAGGAAAAGCAATATTAAAAAGATTATGGTATTCCAGAATAATAAACTCTCAGGATGTGCTAAATTCATTTTGTTGTATTATTGTTAGTTATTGTTATTCGTATTTTGTACGAGCGATTGGCTAATCGCCGCATAGTAATTTGTTCAATTTAGTTAAAACCGTTGTGCAACCAACCGTTACACAACGGTTTTGTAGTTTTGTTATGCCATGAAAGCTACAACGATAGCGAAGAGGGCAGCCCCCTCGATAAGTGCTGCAGCGATAATCATCGCAGTTTGAATTTTTGAAGACACTTCGGGTTGGCGTGCAATAGCTTCAACGGCAGATGCACCAATTTTACCAATACCCATTCCGGCTCCGATGGCTGCTAATCCAGCCCCAATTCCTGCTAAAACCATATATATAAAAATTTAAATAGTTACTTTTTAATTGTTTAGTGTTCTTCCACTACCGCTTGCCCTATGAACAGAGCCGAAAGCAGTGTAAACACGTAGGCTTGTAATACTGCTACTAAAAGCTCTAAGGTTTGCATAAAAACCGTAAAGATTATAGATACAGGCGATACCCATACTGAATTAAATATAAATATCATCGAAATTAAGCTCAGTGCAATGATGTGCCCAGCGGTCATATTGGCAAACAAACGTATCATTAGTGCAAAGGGCTTGGTGAAAACGCTTAATAACTCGATAGGAATCATTATAGGCAATATCCACGCAGGTACCCCAGGAGGCGCAAAAATATGTCCCCAATAATGTTTGTTACCGCTAAATACAGTAAGGATAAGAGTAAAAAGCGCTAACATACCTGTAAAAAGGATATTGTTAGTTACCGTACCTGCAAACGGGAAGAAAGGTATCATACCAAAAAGGTTTCCTACCCAAATTACAAAAAAGACAGTAAGCAAGTAAGGCATATATCTGTTGTAGTGTTTTTCGCCTATGTTTGGAATAGCAATCTCATCACGTACAAAAAGCACTATAGGTTCTAATAATCCAGCCAAGCCCTTAGGAGCTTTAGGATTCTTTTTGTACGAACGCGCTACTGAAGTAAAGATAAGCACTAATAGCACCGATATTAAGAACAATGAAAATACGTTCTTAGTAATAGAAAAGTTCAGAGGACGAGCATTCATCACCTTTCCTCCTTCATCTAAAGAAAGGGGCGTACCTGCATTGGCGTAATAAATATCTTCTTTATAACGCACAAACTGCTGTCCATCTTTTTCTACCACTACCGAGCCTTTATTATCGTGATGAAAGGCGCTTGACAGGAAGGTAACCAACCCCTTGTCGGTATAAAGGATAACGGGCAGTGGCAAGGCGTATGAATGACCATTGTAGTCAAACAAGTGAAAGTCGTGCGAGTCGCCAATGTGCTCATCAATAAGTTCATTGATATTAAAAGGCTCTTTTTCCTGCTCATCAGCAAAGCTGTATAGTGGGAATAGAAATACTAAAAATAAAGATATATACGTGATGTATTTTCTTAGTGTCATTACTACTTATTTTTATTCGTGCAAAAGTAAGGTTTTTTATTTAAGTAGCGAAATTTTTAACAAACTTTTTCACTCCTATTTTTTTAATCGTCTGATTATTAAGGTTTAGTATTTATATCTTAGCTGTTAGTTTTTAATTTTTACAGCCAATAGGTGCCTACTACCCCCTGTTAATTTATAAAATGCTGTACACGGGGTGTCCGTTTAGTTTTTCACGTCCGTTTAAAAAGTGCAATTCCATTAAGAAATCGAGTTGTACTATATCGCCTCCAAGACGTTCTACTAATTTCACTACTGCTTCGGCAGTACCTCCTGTAGCGAGGATATCGTCGTGTATAAGGATTTTTTCACCTTTTTTTATAGCATCTTCGTGGATTTCGAGTACATCTTGCCCATACTCTAAATCGTAGGTTTGTGAAAGCGTTTTGTAGGGTAATTTACCTTTTTTGCGCACGGGTATAAAGCCAGCGCCTAAACGTTGGGCAAGTAGCATACCAAAGAAGAAACCACGGCTTTCCATACCTACTACTTTATCAATTTTTTGTCCGTGTAGGCTTTCTACCAATAGGTCGATAACGTATTCTACCCCTTTTACGTCCATTAGTAGTGGAGTAATATCTTTAAAAATAATTCCTTCTTTTGGGAAATCTTTAATGTCTCTGATTTTGCTTTGAATGTATTCTTTTTTGTCCATTTTTTAAGTTATTTTCTAAGTTGTTCAATATGTCCGTTAATAAAATGTCCTTTCCACAATTCTCCTAAAGAGAAATCTTCTAACCAGATAGCTAATGATTCTTCATTAAGGCGTTCAAAAACGCTTTCTCCATTTTTATAGTCTACGGTGATAATATCTTCAGGGGTAAAATAGTTGATAAGCTCTACCGATTGGGTCGCTACTATTATTTGACAACCTCGCTGAGAGGCTGATTTGATAAGTCCTGCCAATTTAGCAATAGCAAAAGGGTGTAAGCCTAATTCAGGTTCATCAATAATAATGGTTTGAGGTAATTTAGGCTGGAAAAGCAATACCGTTAAAGCAATAAACCTAAGAGTACCATCAGAAAAATTATAAGTATTATAAATTTGATTGTTATATTTATTCCGCCATAACAAATTTATATAGCCATTTTCATTAGGTTCTAATATAAAATCGGCTAAATAAGGGGCTATAGATTGAACGGTATGTAAAATCCAATGATATGTTTTTGGTTTTTCTTGTTTAATATGATACAGCAAAGCTGCTATGTTACTGCCATTACTATATAAATACAAAAAATCGGTCTTGACATTGGACATTTGGTGGAAAGGAGCGTTCTTACCTGTATCGTGAAAGTGGTATTTTCGCAGTTGCTCCAAATATTCTTTCACATATCTGACTCTTTCATCAGGAGCATACATCAAATCAGTTTCCATTTTATAATTAACAGATTCATAACGCTCATTATCTCCTTTGGTAAAAACTTCTTTTGCAAAAACCAAGTTGTCAAGTTGGTTTTTTTGTAATGTAAAAGTGTAAGAAGTGTCTGAAAAAGTTAGTTTTGCTTCTATTTCGTGTGTTATTTTACTTCCATTGTGCAAAACTCTATCCACGCCTCCTTTCAAAGCTACATATCTTTGTAAGTTTTGGTTGTATATATCTTGCAAAAACTCAAAAAAGGACAAAAAGTTGCTTTTCCCACTGCCGTTAGCTCCTATCAGTATGTTGATGGGCTTTAGGGGGAGGTGCAATTTTTTAATCGATTTAAAGCCTTTGATGTAAATACTTTCCATTGGGTGTTTATATTAGGGGGTTAAACACTTCGGCGAGCATACAGCGGGCGCTACCACCGCCACAAGTTTCAATAGTTTCCAAATTACTGTGGATAATGCGTGTGTGTGCTTCAATAGTAGCTATTTGGGCGGGGGTAAGGGCATTGTAAGCAGTATCGCTCATCACTAAATAAGTGCTTTCTTTGCCCTGCACTTGTAGCATATTGCCAGCGTATTTGTGCATTTGCTCGGCAGTGATGTTTATAACCTCTTTTTTATCCTCTTTTAGGTGATTAAGTACATTTTTGCGTTCTTTTTTGTCGGTAATGGTTTCTAAGCACACCACGGCAAAGTCCTCGCCCATAGCCATCATTACGTTGGTGTGGTAGATAGGCATAGCCTTTCCGTCCACTTGTTGGTAGGCAGTGAACAGCACAGGGGTATACTCAAAATCTTCGCAGAACTCAATAAAAAGTTCCTCATCGGCACGAGGTGATAGCGCACAATAAGCCTTGCGGTTTACCCTATCGAGTATCATAGCCCCCGTACCTTCCAAAAAGATATTTTCTTGTTCGGCATTGGTATAGTCGAACACATTTTCTATAAGGAAACCTTCAGCTTCGACCTTTTCCAAAATATCTTCACGGCGTTCACGCCTACGGTTTTCGGCAAACATAGGGTAGATAGCTACATCGGCGTTTTGGTGAAAGGTAATCCAGTTATTGGGGAATACCGAATCGGGGGTGTTTTGCTCGTAGATATCATCTACCACAATCACTTTGACCCCCACTTCACGCAATTTTTTAACTAAGGCATCAAACTCTTGTTGTGCTTGTAGGTTAATGAGCTCGTTTTTTAAGTCCATTTCCTCTTGGAAATAGTTATTAACAGCTGTTTCCTCATTCATACGGAAGCGCACTGGGCGTACCATTAATACGGTGTTGGTAATTTGTTTTTTCATAGCTTTCTTTTGAAAGCGCAAAGATATAAATAAATTATCAATTAGCAAATTTGGAAAATTAGCAAATGAGGAAATTAGCAAATGAGGAAATTAGGAAATTAGCAAATTAGGAAATTAGGAAATGAGAAAATTAGGAAATTAGCAGATGAGGAAATTAGAAAATTAGGAAATTAGCAGATGAGGAAATTAGGAAATTAGGAAATTAGCAGATGAGGAAATTAGCAAATGAGGAAAATGCAATGTTTTTGGGATTTTGTTGAGAATAATGTAATGTAAGGGGTTGGGATTGAAGTGCTTGATATTCAGTGATGTAACGCTTATCCTTCGCTCACCCTTCGCTCTGCCTTCGGTATGCCTTCGAGATGGCTTCGAGGTAGCTTCGGGCTGCTTTTGGGAGTATTGGAAGCGTAATGTGTTGATAATTAAGCGTTTGTGTTTTTGAGTGAAAAGGGGAATTTTGGTTGGTAGTTTTTGCATTATTCGCAACAAAAATTGCTAAACGCTATATTTTTCTCAATTTTTACACCCTGCTTAAAACCTGAAACCTACTCAAAAATTTCCTTTCTGTCGATAAAAAAAGGCTTTCTGTCGATATAATTTGTCTGGCTACCCCCATTGGCATACCTTTGCACCAGTTAAAAAAACAATTGGTTTTTAGGCATTAGCCCCCCAAAAAAAGTTTAACAAAAGATTAACGGCTTGTAGGTCGTGCCTATATTCTTTTTGTTGTACTTTTGCCTAAGCAAAAATAACGCTAAACACTTAATACATAACACTTAACATCTGACAAGAAAATGAATAAAATCTTATTAACAGCAGCAGTCGTTAGCTTAGTAGCTTGCAGTAACCCCCAACAACAGCAGCAGCAATCACAACAGCCTGTTTCGTACCCTGTAATAGTAGTAGGGACACAAAATACAGTATCTAATCTGTCGTACCCTGTGAATATTGAAGGGGTAGTTAATAGCCGCGTACAAGCGAAAGTGTCGGGTTATATCACCAAAGTATTGGTAGATGAAGGACAGACGGTTACTCAAGGACAACCCCTTTTTCAGCTTGAAACCCAAACCCTTAACCAGTCGGCAGCCTCGGCTAAAGCCGCTCTTGATGCAGCGCAAGTGGAGGTGAACAAACTGCTTCCTTTGGTAGAGAAAAATATTGTGAGCCCTGTACAGCTTGCTACAGCCAAAGCTAACCTACAGCGCACACAAGCGGCTTATAATGAGGTGAATAGCAATATCGATTTCGCTGTGGTAAAGGCACCTGTAAGCGGAGTAGTAGGTGCTATAGCGTACCGTGAAGGGGCTTTAGTAACGGCTAATAATACGGTACTAACTACCGTATCGGACGTGAAAGAAGTATATGCCTACTTTTCGATGAACGAAAAGGAATACCTCGATTTCCTTGCCGATACCGAAGGGAAAACCACTGCCGAGAAGCTTAAAAACCTACCCGAAGTGTCCCTTGTAATGGCTAACGGACAAGAATACGCCGAAAAAGGTAAAATACAAGCTGTAACCGGACAGATTGACGCTACAACAGGCAGTATTCAGTTTCGCGCAACCTTCCCTAATCCTAACAAAGTGCTTACCAATGGCAATAGCGGGACTATTAAGATACCACAACACTTCAATAACTCATTGGTAATACCCGAAGTGGCTACTTTTGAGCAGCAAGGGAAAGTATTTGTGTACAAAGTAGAGAAAGACACTCTAAAACAAGCCGTTATTACCCTTAAAAACCGCGCTAATAACTACGCTGTGGTGAATAGCGGACTTAACGACGGCGATGTAATCCTCGCACAAGGGCTTAACAAAGTGCGTTCGGGGGTAGTTATCAAGCCCCAACCTATCTCGATGGATAGCCTTGTGAAGAAAATACAACCCATATTTTAAGCAACTTAATTGTTAATTGAAAAAGTATGTTTTATAAAACAATAACCATAGCAGCTATAGCCCTTACTTTTGCGGCTTGTGTAGCCCCTAAAAAGCAAGACTATATGCCCGAAGGCATCAGTGAAAAGCTCTATCGCACCGATAATACCTCAGCCGATAGCCTTAGCAGTGCCACCGTATCGTGGCGCGACATTTTTACCGACCCACAGCTGCAACAACACATAAATAAGGCACTAAGTCAAAACCTTGATGTACGCGTGGCTTTGCAAAACGTAGTATCGGCACAAGCCTATCTGTACCAAAGCAAAGCAGCCTTTGTACCTACCCTTTCGGTAGGAGCTAATTACACCCGTAGCACCTCTTCACTTAATGCAGGAAGCCTTGCTACCCAACGTTCCTATAATAACCTGTTCGACCTTACTGCTTCAGCCTCGTGGGAAGTTGATATTTGGGGCAAACTATCCGCCCAAAAGCGCGCCTCATACGCTTCTTATTTAGCTACCCTCGAAGCCCAAAAAGCGGTGCAATCACAAGTAGTAGCTACCTTAGCTACCGCTTATTACCAACTCCTAATGCTCGATGAGCAGAAAAGAGTTTTGGACGAAACTATCGGCTTTCGCACCAAAAGTTTAGAAACGACTAAGCTACTCAAGAATGCAGGTTCGGCTACGGAAGTGGCAGTAAAGCAAATAGAAGCCTTAGTTTATAACGCCCAAGCACAGCTTATTACTATCAATAACAGTATATGGGCTGCCGAAAGCACTATCAGCTTACTTTTGGGCGAAGAACCTCACGCTATAGAGCGCAGTACCCTTGCCCAACAGCAGTTTCCTACCGATTTTAAACAAGGATACCCTGTAAAATTGTTAGAGAACCGCCCCGATGTAGCACGGGCTATGTTCAACTTTATAAACGCTTTCCAGCTTACCAATGTGGCACGGGCTAACTTTTACCCTTCACTAACCCTATCGGCACGCGGCGGACTGACAAGCACCGAGCTCGACACGTGGTTCTCGGTCAAATCGATGTTTGCTAACTTAGTAGCCGGATTGGCACAGCCTATACTGAATAAAAGACAAATACGCACCCAGTATGAAGTGCAAAGAGCCAATCAAGAAATAGCCTTGCTGAACTTTAAAAAGGCGATTCTTTCGGCAGGTAAAGAAGTATCGGACGCTATGTACCAGTTTGCGGCACAAGACCAGTTCATTCAGCTCAAAACCCAAGAGAAGAAAGCCTACCAAGAAGCTACCGACTATTCCAAACAGCTGTTCGATAGCGGTATGGTAAATTATCTTGAGGTTATCACTGCCGAAGTAAACCGCCTTAATGCAGAACTTAGTGTAGCTAACGCACAGTTCACCCGTATGCAGTACGGCATCAGCCTCTATAAAGCCCTTGGCGGCGGGTGGAGATAGAGGATATACCTCATTTTTTAAGCAATTTAAACAGAAGTATAACAGCTAACTTATGATAAAGAATTTTATTAACAGACCGGTACTATCTACGGTAATCTCTATTATGATAGTTATTTTAGGGGTATTAGGGATTGTATCCTTACCCATCTCTCAATATCCCGACATTGCCCCTGTAACTGTATCAATTAGTGCTAACTATGGGGGTGCTAACGCCGAAACAGTACTTAAATCGGTAGTAATTCCTATTGAAGAACAAGTGAATGGGGTGGAGAATATGGATTATATCTCTTCTTCAGCCTCCAATAGTGGTGCTGCCAATATTACCGTATATTTCAAACAAGGTACCAATGGTGACATTGCTGCCGTGAACGTACAGAATGCTGTATCACGAGCCAATGCTTTACTCCCCTCCGAGGTAGTACAATCGGGGGTAACGGTACGCAAACAGAACTCTGGTAACCTGATGTTCCTCACTTTCTTTTCGGAGAATAAAGAATTAGACGATGTTTTTTTACAGAACTACCTAAATATCAATATCATTCCTGCCCTAAAACGCATTGGTGGGGTAGGAGATGCCTCAGTTTTTGGAGGGAAAAACTATTCAATGCGCGTATGGCTTGACCCTCAAAAACTACAAGCCTATAAGCTGAACCCTACCGAGGTAACAGCAGCTATTTCAGCCCAAAGTAAAGAGGCTGCAGCCGGTACCTTGGGACAAAATAGCGGAAGTAGCTATGAGTATGTTATCAAGTACAAAGGGAAATACAAAGAGGTTTCGGAATATGAAAATATAGTACTCAAAGCCCTTGATGGGGGACGCATACTGCGCCTAAAAGATGTGGCTAAAATAGAACTCGATGCCCTTAGTTATAGCGGCTTTTCCGAAAGCAAGGGGCGACCAGCAGTGGCTATAGGTATCTCACAAACACCAGGCTCTAATGCCCACGAGATTATTCAGAACATTGAAAAATACCTCCAATCGGTAACACCTACCCTACCCGAAGGGATTACTTATACTATTAACTACAACGCTAATACCTTCTTAGACGCGGCAATCTCTAAAGTGGTATCAACCCTTTTAGAAGCCTTCCTTTTGGTGTTCTTAGTGGTGTACATCTTCTTGCAAGATTTCCGTTCTACCCTTATCCCTGCTATTGCAGTACCGGTATCTATTGTAGGTACTTTCTTTTTCCTAAATCTGTTAGGCTATTCCATCAATATGCTTACCCTCTTTGCCTTAGTATTGGCAATTGGTATAGTGGTGGACGATGCCATAGTGGTGGTGGAGGCAGTACACGCCAAAATGGAACAAACCCACGAGAAAGCCAAACCTGCTACTATATCGGCTATGAATGAAATTACAGGGGCTATCATCTCTATTACCCTTGTAATGGCGGCAGTGTTTGTGCCAGTAACTTTTATGGGCGGCACTACAGGGGTATTTTACAAGCAGTTCGGGGTAACCCTTATTGTAGCAATTGCCATTTCGGCTATTAATGCCCTTACCCTTAGTCCTGTGTTATGCTCTCTTTTCTTAAAACCACACGGTGATAAAGCATACGAAGAAAAGTCTGTTTTTGGGAAATTCTTTCATAAATTCAATATAGCTTTTAACGCAGCTACTCGCAGGTACGGACAGACCTTTACTTTCTTCCTTCGCCATAAATGGGTAACTTTACTGCTGTTACTGCTTGTAGGAGGAGGTATTTATTACGCCAATAAACAAATGAAATCGGGCTTTGTACCTAATGAAGACCAAGGTTTTGTAATGATGGACGTATCGATGATTCCGGGAGCCTCTATGGAGCGCGTAGCCAATATTATGCGTGAGTTAAACAAAGATCTTTCCAACATACCTGGTGTTGAAAACGTTACTTTTGTAACAGGGCGTGGTATGATTTCGGGGGAAGGTAGTAATAATGGTATGGGCTTTTTCAAGCTGAAACCTTTTGAAGAACGTTCAAAGCAACCAGGACAAGATATAGGTACTATTATTAAGAAGGCTTTTGGAGTGGCTTCTACCGTTAAAGATGCCAATGTGATTTTCTTCCAACCATCATCAGTGCCTGGCTTTGGATTAGGCGGAGGGGTATCGTTTGTGTTGTTAGATAAGGCAGGAAGTGAACTGAGTCAGGTAAATACTGATGTGCAAACATTTTTAGCAGCCTTAATGCAACGCCCTGAAATACAATATGCTCAAACCTCTTTTAATGTGAATTATCCTCAATACCAAATGGATATTAATGTGGAACGCGCTATGCAATCGGGGATAGCGGTAAGTACGCTTCTCTCTACCTTGCAGAACTACATAGGGGGCTTTTACGCCAGCGACTTTACCCTTTATGGTAAGCAGTACCGCGTAATGGTACAAGCCTTGCCCGAAGCGCGTAAAGACCTTAGTAGTCTTAACAGCTTGTATGTAAAAACAAGCACTGGCGAGATGGCTCCTATCTCAGAATTTGTGACTTTAGAACGTACTTTCGGAGCGCAATCACTCAGCCGTTATAACCTTTTTACTTCGGTAGCTATTTCGGCACAGAATAACGCTGCCTATAGTACCGGCGATGCCATAAAAGCGGTGGAAGAGGTAGCTGCCCAAACCCTTAACGCTAACTATAGCATCGACTATACAGGCTTAACACGTGAGGAACAGAACTCTGGTTCGCAAACCGTTCTGATATTTATGCTTAGCTTGTTGTTCACTTACTTTATTTTATCGGCGCAGTATGAAAGTTATATTTTGCCTTTATCGGTACTTATATCATTGCCTTTTGGTATCTTTGGAGCTTATTTAGGACAGTGGCTTTTCGGGTTGGAAAACAATATTTATTTCCAAATCTCTCTTATTATGCTGATAGGACTTTTGGCTAAGAACGCAATTTTGATAGTAGAGTTTGCTGTACAACGCCGTCGTATGGGCGAAAGTCTTTCAAAGGCAGCTATTAATGCAGCAATGGCGCGTTTGCGTCCTATCTTAATGACTTCCTTTGCTTTTATCGTAGGTTTGATGCCATTGGTATTTGCCTCGGGAGTAGGAGCCACAGGTAACCGTTCGGTAGCTACAGGAGCTGCTATTGGTCAGCTCATTGGTACTTTCTTTGGATTGATTGTAATTCCTGTGTTATTTGTGTTCTTCCAAGCTATACAGGAAAGCATCAGTGGTCATAAAGAGAAAGAAGAAATATTTGTAGAACCTACTGATAATTACTAACAGACTTATATAACGCAAAAAAGAGCGGCACCTGTGAAAGGATGCCGCTCTTTTTTGCGTTAGTTTAATTCTTCTCAGGAAGCATAGGTACAAACTGAAAATCGCCGTATTCGGTTTTGTGGAACTCTTTATCACTTATGCGTTCATAAAGAGTCATTACTTGGGTGTCGTTACCTATGGGTATTACCATACGTCCTCCTATGGCTAACTGAGCAAGAAGGTCGGTAGGTAGGTAGGGGGCACCAGCCGTTACCAAAATACGGTGGAAAGGTGCTTTTTGTGGTAAGCCCTTATAACCATCGCCAAAGTACATTTGTAGTGGTCTGTTTAAGAGTTTTGGCAAGAATTGCTGTGCTTGTTTGAACAATTTTTGTTGCCGCTCGATGGTATAGAGGTCTACCCCCAAGTACAGTAATACGCTGGCTTGGTAGCCGCTTCCGGTACCTATTTCCAGTACTTTTTGGTGCGGAGCTACTTGCAGTAGTTCTGTTTGGAAAGCTACTGTATAAGGCTGTGAGATGGTTTGACCTTCGCCTATAGGGAAAGCCTTGTCTTGATAGGCGTGGTCTTCAAAACCGCTATCCATAAACAAGTGTCGTGGAATGGCGCGTATGGCTTCCAACACACGTTCATCTTTTATGCCTTTTTCTTTCAGTAGTTCAACTAATTGGTTTCGTAAGCCTTGGTGTTTTAAAGTGTCTTTCATCAGTTAATTAGTTATTTTAGGCTTACACTTTTTTCACTATAAAGTAGTTTTTCTTACCGCGTTGTAATAAAATGAACTTATCATCAACAAGGTCTTTGTCGGTAATAAGGTAGCTTTCGGCTACTTTTTCTTTATTTACAGAAATAGAGTTTTCTTTAAGGGCTCGGCGTGCTTCGGAGTTAGAAGCTATGAAGCCAGTTTTAGCTGAAAGAACAGCTATCATATCCAATCCTTGGGCAATATCGGCAGAAGCAACTTCGGCTTGTGGTACCCCGTCGAATACTTCTAAAAAGGTTTTCTCATCAAGGGTACGCAAGTCGGCAGCAGTAGAGTTACCAAAGAGTATTGCTGAGGCTTTTTGTGCTTTTTGCAGTTCCTCAGCTCCGTGTACAAGAATGGTAAGCTCTTCGGCTAACTTGTTTTGTAACAAGCGTAGGTGAGGGGCTTCGGTATGCTGAGCTATAAGAGTTTCTATCTCCTCTTTGCCAAGCATTGTGAAGATTTTGATATATCGTTGTGCATCGGCATCCGAGGTGTTAATCCAATACTGATAGAACTTATAAGGGGAGGTTTTTTCGGGGTCGAGCCATACGTTACCACCTTCACTTTTGCCGAATTTAGTACCATCGGCTTTGGTGATTAAGGGGCAAGTAAGAGCAAATGCTTTTCCGCCAGCTATGCGGCGTATAAGCTCGGTACCTGTAGTGATATTACCCCATTGGTCAGAACCTCCCATTTGTAGAGTAAGTTGTTTTTCGCGGTACAGATGTAGGAAGTCATAGCCTTGTAGCAGTTGGTATGAAAATTCGGTGAACGACATACCATCGGTATTCTCATTAGGGTCGAAGCGTTTTTTCACCGAATCTTTAGCCATCATATAGTTCACAGTGATGTGTTTCCCTATATCACGAATAAATGAAAGGAATGAAAAGTTTTTCATCCAGTCATAGTTATTCACTAATTCGGCACGATTGGGGGCAGTGCTTTCAAAGTCGAGGAACTTAGCGAGTTGTTTTTTTATACCTTCTATATTGTGAGCAAGGACTTCTTCGGTAAGTAGGTTTCTTTCTGTTGATTTTCCTGAGGGGTCGCCTATCATACCAGTAGCACCCCCTACAAGGGCATAAGGTTTGTGTCCGCAGTTTTGGAAGTGGCGGAGCATCATCACGCCTACCAAATGACCTATATGTAGTGAATCGGCAGTGGGGTCAATACCTACATAAGCAGCGCGTAGGCTTTCCATAAGGTGTTGTTCGGTTTCGGGCATAATATCTTGAATCATACCACGCCAACGCAATTCTTCTATAAAATTCTTCATCTTACTGTGATTAATAATTTTTTCCAGACGGCAAAGGTACGAATTAATTGATAATTAGCAATGAATAATTAACAATTGCTAGGTCAAACGCACGAAATTTTTATCTATACCAAAACAGAAAAATTTTCTGTTTAAACCTTCAGCGTAGTCAGCGAGCTGGCGCAGTTGAGTATGTCAGAGCGAACTATGAGCGAAGGATAAGACTCCCCATACCAACCCCTCCCCATCTGCCAAACTACCCAAAAACAGCATATTTTTCTGTTTTTTATTCAAAAGACAGAAAAATAACTTTTTCTTCACATTCCCCTTCCGATTTGCAAATTTCGTGCGTTTAACCTAACAATTGCGCCCATACTTTACCTTTTTCAACATCTTTTGTAGCTCCGTCCCAACACAAAGCATAAAATTAATCTTTCATAGGGTAAATGGGATTACAAATCTCTTAAGTTATACATTACTACATCATTACCTATTTTCTTATCATCAATAAGAGCATAAAGTATATTCTCTTTTATTGTGATTGAGGTAACATTATAATCTAACTGTAACATACTTATAGGTTTGCCTTCCCAATCGTATA